>CANQBU010000015.1 GCA_947589615.1 uncultured Clostridia bacterium
TTTCATCTTCTATCAATCCTCGTTTATACATGAGATTTTGAGTGTTTAAGTTGGCAAGTTTTGCTTCGCCCAACATATCTATATTATAGCATCTTCCGCTTGAAAAAACAAATTTTAAACGATTATAAATAAAATTAAATAAATTTATTGCACCTTTTCCACCCTCTCCATCATCGCGTGGCGATAAAATTAATGCGGGATTGTATTGCATTAACAATTTTTGGTCTTCCTTATCTATAAAGTTTAGCCCCTGCAAGTAGCATTCCCTATCTAAAAATCCAAAATCTTCCAATATTTCAATTGGGCTTTTATTATACTTATTGACAAGTTTCCCAAGTTCCTCCAAATCTCCGCCAACCGATATTATAATTGGAATGTCTGTCCGTCCGCAAAAATCGGATACGCTTTCTAAATAACCTTCTTCATAATCAAGCAAGTCTTCAATTTGCAATATTATATTGCCACCTAAAAGGTCTTTTGTCGAAAGGTTTGGCATAATGCGAGCAGATAAAACCTCATTGCCTTCCATGTCAAATTTGTTAAGCGCCTCCCTTCCTATCGCTGGAATGGGAACTTTTACGTTCAAAAATTTGACTCCCGCCACCTTATTCTTTAACACACTATATTCAATAAGCAACTTAAGGTCTTCGGTATTTATTTTTTTTAAAATCTCCTCTTCGTTATAATCACAATACACATCTGTAAATTCGCCTATTGCCGAAGCAAGTCCGTCACAAAAATAATTTTGAAAACCTTTTAATTTTATATTTTTCTCGTTACGCATAATTCTCCAACTTTTTACCTATTATACTATAAATGGAAGAAAGAAATCAAATAAATAAAAGGGTTATTTTGCACGCTGATGTAAATAATTTTTTCGCTTCTGTCGAATGTTCTATCAATCCTCAATATAAGGGCAAACCTGTCGCCGTAACGGGCAATCCAAACAAAAGAACAGGCATTATCCTTGCAAAAAACGAAGAAGCAAAGAAATTTAATGTCAAAACAGGACAAGTTATAGGCGAAGCAAAAGCTCTTTGTCCTGAGCTGATTTGTCTACCCCCTCACTACGACATATATGAAGAAATTTCACATGAACTGCAAACAATATATCTTGAATATACAAATTTTGTCGAACCGCTAGGGCTTGACGAGTGTTGGCTTGATGTAACTGGCTGCGAAAAGTATTTAAACAAAACAGGCAAGCAAATTGCCGACGAGTTAAGAGAACGGATAAAAAGAGATTTTGGATTTACTATTTCAGTCGGCGTCTCTTTCTCAAAAATTTTTGCCAAACTAGGCTCAGACATTAGAAAACCAAACTACACAACAGAAATTCCTTTCGAAAAGTTTAAAGATTTGACATATAATCTCCCTTTAAATTCAATAATTGGTATAGGAGCAAGGCTTGAAAAGAAATTTTCTTCAATTGGCATTAAAACTATAGGCGATTTTGTCAAACTCGATGACTTTGTGCTTGACAATATGATGGGAATAAATGGAACAAATTTAAAACAAGATTTGCTGGGCAAAAGATTTGTGCCAGTGCTTGATTATTATAAATTACCGCCACCTAAGAGTATAGGAAATGGAACGACGACGATAAGAGATATCTCTTCAAGAAAAGATGTCGAAAAGGTCATCTATTTTCTTGCACAAAAAATTTCATCGCGCATGATTCGTCACAAGGTTTTAGGCTCAACAATCTCTGTAAGACTGAAATCATCTAATCTCAAATCAGTAGCGTCGTCAACAAAAATGCCGCAAACAAACTCGGTAAAAAACATCGCCGAATGTGCCATGCGGCTTTGCGACAAGTTATATAAATATAACTATCCTCTCCGAGCAATAAGGGTTAAAGTGTCATCATTATCTAGTTCCTCTATTGTTCAACTTTCAATGTTTGACGTTCCAAAGAAAGACTATTCGGAAGTTATGGAAAGAATAAATAGAAGGTATGGAAAAATTTTCTTGGCTTCTGACAAAGCCTCCTTTATTAATCCTGCTCCCCACCCGCAAGAGTCTTGACTTTTGACACAAACTTACTTGCTTCAAGTCCTGCAACAGCACCATCGCCCACCGCTGAAACGATTTGTTTAAGATGGCCTTCACACACATCTCCACATGCAAAAACTCCAGCCTGACTTGTCTTTACCTGTTCATGTGTTACAATAAAACCTTTATCAGTCAATTCAAGTTTCCCATTTAGAAATTGAGTTGAAGGCTGCCTGCCAATTGCAACAAAAACTCCTTTAACGTCCAAAGCATTTTCTTTTTCATCTTTTATATAAATTAATTTTGATATTTCGCCTTCCCCTTCTATTCGTGACGAAATACCTCCTTTTATAACCTCAATATTATCTTTATTAAGTATTTCGAGAGGATAATTGACATTTTTCAATTCTTCTTTTGTCAACAAATAAACCCTTTTACAAATACCCGAAAGATATGAGGCATCGGAAAAAGCAGTGTCACCCGATCCAACTACGGCAACATCTTCATCTTTGAAAAAATTTCCATCACACACAGCACAATAACTTACACCTTTACCTTTAAATTTTTCTTCACCTTCAATATTTAACTCACGAGAGTGACTTCCAAGTGCAAAAATAACCGCTTTTGCAAAATATTCACCCTTTCTACATTTTATTACTTTTAAAGAGTTTGAAAAATCTACATCTTTAACCTCATCGAATATAAATTTTATATCATTATTCTTCGCATGAGAATAGAATCTCTGGGCAAGTTCTACACCGCTTATGCTTGTAAAACCAGTGTAATTATTAATCTCCGAAATATAGTTTAGCTGGCCACCCGGAACAACTTTTTCAATTATTGCGACATTTTTCCCAGCACGTTTAGCATAAATTCCAGCAGATATGCCTGCAGGACCACCACCTACAATTATAATATCAAATTCCATTTTTGCTCCTAATATTATTGTATCTTAATTTGAAAATTTTAGCAACAAAAAAGACCTGCATTTTGCAAGTCCTTTTGAATTATCTCTTTGAGAATTGTGGAGCCTTTCTTGCTTTTTTAAGACCATACTTCTTTCTCTCTTTCATTCTTTGGTCACGAGTGAGAAGTCCTGCCTTTTTAAGCTCTGGCTTATACATTTCGTTTGCCTTTACAAGTGCTCTTGCAATTCCATGACAAATTGCACCTGCTTGGCCTGCGATACCACCACCAACTACTCTTACAATAATATCATACTTATCTCCAGTTGAAGTAACTTCAAATGGTTGGCGTGCAACTAAAAGAAGCGTATCTCTTTGGAGATATTCACCCATATCTCTTCCGTTTACAACATACTTTCCTGTTCCTGGGAAGAGTCTTACTCTAGCGATAGATTTTTTTCTTCTGCCAGTTGAGATAATTTGGCTGGCTGGCTTTGTCTTCTTTTCTGCCATTAGTTTCTAACTCCTTTTACTTCAACTTTTTCAGGCTTTTGAGCCTCGTGTTTATGAGCCTCATCTTTATATGCGTGAAGTCTTGTAATCTGCTTTCTTCCTAAAGATGTTTTTGGTAACATTCCCTTAACTGCAAGTTGTAATGCTTTTGTAGAATCCTTAGCCATCAATGTCCCATAATCAACTTCTTTAAGGCCTCCAACATAGCCTGTGTGATGTCTATACATTTTGTCAGTAAGTTTATTCCCTGTAAGAACAAGTTTATCTGTATTTACAACTACTACGAAATCTCCGCAATCAACATGAGGTGTATAGATGGTTTTCTTTTTACCTGTTAATAAATCTGCTACGAGAGTTGCCACTCTTCCTAGTGGAACACCCGCTGCGTCTACAACGAACCATTTTCTTTCAATGTCCGCTGCCTTTGCCATATATGTTTTCATTTTTCCTCCGAACAGTCCTTCTAGGCACTTAGTCATTTGCGGGGCTAATTGCAAACAAAAAACGCCTTATTTTAAGACGCTTTTTATTTTATATAATTTATTTATATTTGTCAAGAGTTTTTAATAAATTTTTCAAAAAAACTTAAAACTATAAAGACATTCGCCTTTCTTCGTCCCCAAGCACCATGTAATCGTCGCTTGCTTGTCTTTGATTACCCCTTGCAATCTCAATATTCGAATAAAATCTTACTACATTTTCGGCAACAGTGTTTACATAATCAACTTCGCTTGAAATGGCTTTATGGGCAAGGCTGTTTACATAATCTTCTACAAGTTCCACTCCATGATCACCATTCTTATTTCTAAATAAAATTTGAAGCCCGCTTTTTAAAACCTTATTTGTAGACTCAAACTCGTTATAATCTTTTTGCACCTGTGACGAATCAAGTATAACCGGCTCCCTCTTCTCCTTGATCCCTCCTTGAACGGCAAAGTTTAGCACTTTGCCCGAAAGTCTTTCTAGTTCCGCCTCAAGTGCTTTTTTACTTATTCTTTTAGACTTGTAAAGTTCTATGTTGACAAGTGATAAAAATTCCTTAGGGAGCATGTCTAAATATTCATCAAATTCTTTGTCAAAGTCAACATCGTATCCACGCATTTGAAGATATTTGGTGTAAATAACCTCCTTCATTTTGGTGTCTCTTATCATCTTATCAGCATCAGAATAGTCTATTATTGACTTTCTGTAAATTGAGACTAGCCCGTTGACAAAAGCGAGAGCCCCGCTTATCGAGATTTTATTGTTTGGAAGAGCTTTCTTAATATCTTTCAACATTTCTTTTGATGGACCTGTTTTCATATCACCCTCCTTTGCATATATTTAGTATAACACATTTTATGATAATATGCAAGATATTTTGATGCGAATATTTATACATTTTATTGAATAATTATTCTTGCTATTTTTTTGTATTTTTGAGATAATTCCCTTGACAATATATCATTTTATGTTTTATAATATGCATATGACTAAATTTTTGATGATTTTTCCTTTAATTTTGAATTTTAAGACTTTTTAGTCAATTTATAAATATAAAATTTAACCAGACGCCCATTTAACTTTGACGATGTTTTGTCAAACAAATGCCGCGTGCTGAAAACCCTTATTTAGGAGTTTATTCATGACTAATGAAAAAAATAACGCCACTAATGGCGATGACAATATAAAATATTCATCTTCTGGCAAAGATGACTCTTTTGCTAAAGAAAACGACGATAAAATCTTGAAAGAAGTCGAAGAAACCTTTAATGAAAAAAAATATAAAAAGCCCGACAATAAAGTAGTTGCCGAAAATGATGAAGGCAACGAAAATAATAATTTAACGAAAAAAGCCAAAAAACAAAAGAAATCTTCAACATATGAGAAAACAACTTGGACACATAAAATGAAGGTTTTGGCAATTTTAGCTGTTCTAGGCGTATTTACTGGCTCAGGATTGGGCGTTTACTATTTTAACAACTTCCTAAGGGCTAATGTAAACTATTTACAATACAACCCCTCAGATTACATTGCAAACATTGACGATATCTTTGCAAAAAGATTTGCAATTAACACAGACGAGCAAAAGGAAAACTGGCTTCAAATTGCCAAAGATAATAACACTACTCCAAGTGATTTAACCCCAGTCGATAATATGCTGCTTGCCGAATACAATGCAAAAAAAGCATCTTCATATGAAATTGTGGGGACAGGCTCCGTCGCAACCATTGCAACACAAACCGTCTACAGTGAAAGAAAATTTGACGGCGAGGCTTATGCTTTTCAATCTATAAGTAAAGGTATGCTGACTGTCGCAACTTGCGACTATATGAAAGGTGGAAAAAATGTCGAAATATATAATGGTGCAAATGTTAAAGTAGATGGAGCGGACTGGAATTACAGTCAAACCATCACCCTTGCAGACTATAAAAATATGGCGGGAACGTCACCAAGTGATATTCAACCTTACATTATATCCGATAAAACTGTTATTTCAAGCACTGATGTTGTGTATGACGAAGCTACTGGACTTTACTCATTCACCCTGTCGCTCGACCCTATCACAAGTGTTTTACTCTACTACAAACAAGTTAGAAGATCAGGTAATCTCGAAGGCGACCCTGAATTTGAATACATTCACCTATCAATAACAATTGATGAAAACTGGAATTTTGTTTCCTCCGCTTTCGAGGAAAAATATACCGCAATTAAGTTCGGATTACCAAATAAATGCGTTGGCACTTTAAATTCTACTTATAAATTTAATGATGTTGTGACCCTTCCAACGCTTAACAAATAAAATCAATTTTTGTTGTTAAATGAAGGATAATATGCATGACAAAAAAGGCGAAAATTTTTTCGCTTTTTTTAATATGGAATATATCCAAACGGTTTTATCCGCTCTACATCAAGTTCTATAAAAAATATATTTCTACTCTCTTCCTTTTTGAACCTTACTATTGGCTCACCTTTTAACGACAGGTAGTTTGCTATTATTGGTTTTAACTCCTCTTTTAAAAGTTCACACACCCTTTGGGGATCGAAAATCTTATCTTTATTTAATATAAATTCCATTCTTTTGCTTATAGAATAATCCATTATACCCTCCTTTTTATATTTCTTTTAAAGTAACCCATAAGACCTCTATACTTATATGTGCAATCAAAAATTTTCTTTGAGCCATTATGAATATTTTCGCTTAGCAATGTAAATGCACGTGCACTTTCAATTGACTGAACCTTGCTTCCAAGTGAGCAAGACGAACCTATTGCATCATCTTCGGGAATTACTCCAAGAAGAGGCAAATTTAAAGCCCGAACAATACTTTCAATATTCATTAAGTCGCCACTTAAAAGCATATCGCCTCTCATTCTGTTTATTACAATGCCTTTATATGTTATATTGTATTCGTCAAGCAAACTTGCAACCTTGTCCGCATCACGAATCGATGAAAGATGTGGCGTGACAATTATAAGTGCCTCATTAGCCGAAAAAACCGCCCTATGAAATCCACTTTCAACTCCCGCAGGGCAATCAATTAAAATATAATCAAAATTGCTGTCTATTTGATCTATGACATTCTTGATATGTTCACCTAAAATCTTGGTGCTGTTATAAGCATGTGAAGATGGGAGAAGATAAAGAGAAGAAATTTGTCGGTCTTGGACAAGGGCTTGTTTTGGTCTGCATTTGCCCATTATCACGTCAGTCAAATCAAATATAACTTGATTTTCTATCCCAAGAACCACATCTAAATTATTAAGTCCTATATCAACATCTACAAGTGCGACCCTAAATCCTAATTTCGCAAGTTGAATTCCAAGATTTGCACACACCGTCGTTTTCCCAACACCGCCTTTCCCGCTTGTCAAAACTATTTTTCTCGCCATAAATACCTCTTAACTCTATTTTAGCAAAGGTATTGATATAACAAAAAGGAAGAAATGTCGATTTCTTCCTTTATATGTCTTATTTTGGCTAAATGTTTTCAATCAACTTTTTAAGTAAATTTTCATCGTCAAGTAATTTGCCAGCACCTAAAATTGCTACATTTTCACCATCTTCAATTATCCTAAATGGATATCTTAAATTTTTTCTCAAGTAACTTTCAAGACCATTTATTTTACTCATTCCACCAGTAAAGATTATGCCACTATTTATTATATCTGTGGATATCTCAGGCGGAAGTGAAGTAATTGTCACATCTATTGTCCTTATTATTTCGGCAATAAAAGGCTCTAAAACAGGCAACAAATCATTTGACGAAATTATGTATGAGCGTGGCAACTTGCTCTCTGTATCAACACCCGATATTTCCATATTTAGAGTGTCATTCTTATACAAACTGCCCACTTCCTTTTTTATCTTTTCCGCCATTCCAAGTCCAACTAAAATTCCATGATTATATGCTATCGTATTTGCAATCGCAACATCGACTGCCCGTCCGCCTATCCCGAGCGTCGCACCCTTTACAATGGAATTCATATTTATAACCGCAAAATCCGTATTTGCACCGCCAATGTTCACCATTAAATAGGTCTTTGTAGAACTTATGTTTTTTCCTGCTCCTATTGCACCGCAAATTATTGTCGGAATAAGCAAAACGTCTTTAAATCCTATATCATGCATAAGCGCCATAAAGTTATCTTTATCTTTAAGGCTTAGTGCACAATTTACTAGCACAAGTATTGAATCTTGATTTTTTCTGAATTCAAGTTGACTGAAAAAATATTCCAACAACTTTTTCAGATATTCGTAATTTACTATTTTGCCATTGGAAATTGGACTAAAAACTTCTACAGTTTCATTGGTTTTCCCAAGCATCTCTTTTGCTTTTTCACCAAGACCCACTATTTTGTAACCCTCTGGAGTAGGCTCTGCCGAAATTAATGTAGGCTCACACAAGGCAAAGCCTTCATCTTTAACATATATTTTTGTATACGCACCGCCAACTTCTATGGCATATCTTATTTTTTTCATTTGTTCTCCTCTGAAATATTAAAATGTGATTGTCGCACTCTTTGAGCCATTAAAATCAAATTTTACATTGTCGCCTTCTTTCACATTTAACAGCAAGTAAATTAAATCGTTCCTTTTGGAAATGGTTACCATTTTGCCGTTAAGCGTGCATGATTTTATTGTCTGTTCTTCCAATTTTTTTGATTTAGAATCGGTTTCTATTACATAATAGCCTTCTTCTTTTAAAGAAAATGCATAGCTATATGTCGATTCGGGATAAAATTTTCCATCTATAAAGTAGTAATTTGTATCACCCATTGTCAATGGATACGAACTGCAATAATTTGCTTCTAAAATGTCTACTCCCTTTATTCCCAAAGAAGTTAATGTGTAAATCTTAAAATTTTCTTGGTTTTCCTTATTTAAAATAACTCTGTCGAGAACTTTCATTATAGGATAAATGGGGATTACTCCATTCATTTGTATTCCGCCAGTTGCATTAATGTCAGTTCCAAGCGTCGCAAGTCCTATTAGGTAGCCTTCTTTATCAAAGCAACCGCCACCCGAGTTACCGCCAGTAATACTTACATTCACATCTATTACATCTTCATATATATTTGATAAAACATCAAATGAATAAAAACTGTTTGCATAGCGTTCAAAAGTAAAATTAATTCCTTTATTTATAGAAATATAAATTGTATCCAATGTTGCCATGTTTTGTGCATGATTTGTAGCAATATTGCCACATGTAACCCTGTTTAAATAAGTCAAATTTAATGGCGTTCCGATTATAAATACATCTTCTATGTTGTAATGTTCCTCTTCGCTGCAATCGACAACTTTATCTTTCATTGCTATATAATTGAAGTTCTTTTCGGTGTAGACAATTGCAACATCGGTATCCTTGTCATACCATAGCACTGTCCCTAAGCTCTCACTTTCATCTTCGGCAATTATTGTTATTTCTACATCGGAATATTCGGGCTTATCAACCAAATCAATAACATGATAGTTTGTCGCTATATAACTTCCCATACTTGCAGTATATTCCACGCCTTCATAATTAACGGTGTATCCGTTTGACGCTACGCACACTCCACTTCCCAGAAACTGCCTCTCTGCTCCGCTTTGATTAATACCGCTACAAATGATTGCTACCGTAGCATTATTTTCAATATAGGTGTTCGCAATTTCTGTCATTGACATATCGCTTGTTAATCTGTCATTTAGGCATGCCGTTTCCGAATAAGTAATTCTATTCTTTATTAAAGGCAATATCAAAGCTGCGAAGCCTAGCGATATGATAAGCACAAGAACTAGAGATATAATGATGTCAACTATACTTTTTTTCAATTAATTCCTCCTTAAAAAGCGGATCGATCCGCTTTTTAGCAAAAGTATATTTAATTTTTGACTTCTTTTGTTCTTTTATACTATATCACCTGTAAACTTTTCTTATATACCTTTTTATAATCTTGAGCGACATTCATTCCTTCAAGTATTTCAAAACTTGCATCGCCCTCAACTATTGTCTTCATAATTATTGAATCCCCTAGAATGTCACATGCCACATCTTTGATTATTCCATTTCTTGATGCGTTTAAATTTACCGCAAGTTTGACGATTATTCCCAATTTCCTAACAGCATCAAGGTCTTCATCTGTGAGAATGGAGTTATATTTTATCCACTCATTTAATGAAAAATCATCTAGGTTTTGACACATGCATATAAAGCCTGCAATCAAAAGTTCTCGGTGTGTTGCCCCCTTCAATGAGGAATAAACTATCATATCAAAACCATATTTCGAATAGTTTGTTTCATTGATTGCTTTCCCGCTATCATACATAAATGCCGCAATTCTTAAAGGCTTTACATAAAATCTTGGCAGTTTGTGCATAACTTTCAATTGTTTAAATAGTATTAATGCCAAATCATGAACATTTTGATTTATTGAAAACTCATCTTTTGTAAATTCCAAATAATTGTCAAGCGAGTTTGACAAAAGATCATTAAATCGCTCTTGGGCAAGAGATGTTACATTTACGCCAAGCACCCCTTCCTTTAAATCGGCAGTCGATATGGCAAGTTCCTGAGCACCCAAAGCATCAACAATGCCTTTTATAATCGCAAAGCCGGAAGCAAGCTTGTCCGCATCTTCATAATCAACGCCCTTTATTTTTCTTATCTTATCAAGCTCTAATTCACTTATAAATTTGAAAGTCTTGTCAACTGTTTGTTGGGAAATTAAATAATTATTTTCAACATTTAAAGGATACCTTTCTATCTTCCTTGCAATTTGCCCAAGTGCAAGAAAAATATTGCCCACTCCAACAAACTTTGCGACCTCTTCTTCCTCGCCAAAAACTTCATTTACATTGATCTTTTTTTGAACAAGGTGAGCAATATCATCAAGATTTTCACCAAACTCATTTATGTTAAATGTCCCGAAAGGAAGAACAATGCTATTTAAGATTGTCCTTCTGTTATAGCGAACTATATAACTAGAAAAAGCCCCAACATAAATATATACGCCCTTTGCATTATCTATCGAATTTACAACCGAATTGAAAAGATATTTTATATACTCTTCATCGGAAAGTATTACAAAATTAATTCCCGTATTATTGTAAATTTCATCGATAAATCCCCTATAATTCCTCGCTCTTGCAATAATATTTGAAGAAACCGCAAATATTCTTTCTGCGCCGAAATTTTCAATCATTCTTCTATACACTTTTAAAATGTCAAGGATTCTTATTTTTGTTTGAGGGCTTAGTAGTTCATCTTTATAAATTTCAACACCCGTATTAAGGGGCTGCGATTGAGAAATTGCAAGTCTATGTTTTGCACCACTGACTTTATATATTGACAATCTCAATGCTTTTTCATTTAATTCAATAACCGCTACTTTTTCCATTTCTACCTCTATTTATCTAATTTTATCGCCTCTACAGGGCAACTTGCCTGGCACGCTCCACAATGAATACATTTCTTTTTATCGATAACCGCCTTTCCATCTTTATCAAAACTGATTGCTCCTACTGGGCAAATTGCCACGCATGTTCCGCAACCTATACATTTGCTCTTATCTACCATTTTATCCTCCGTTGAGTAATTTTAGCATATTTTTTTGATAAAGTAAACTATTTTTTACATTTTAAATTATTTATTTATTTTTAAATATACTTATTGATTGAATTATTGCCAGCACACAGAGAAATATACCAAACGCCTTTCTTAAAAGTAGCGTTGGACTTATGCTTGCAAGAAGTGCGCCAATAATTGAAAAAACGATGCCCCCCATTTCAATAAAAATGATTCCCTTTGTCTCAATAAAACCATGTTTGTAATGAATTATTAAAGAAAATAGCGCCATAACCAAAAATGATATTAAATTTATGCCCTGACACAATTTTTGGTCCATTCCTAAAAATATTGTTAAAAGCGGTATAAGTATTGTTCCGCCACCCATTCCGAGACCACCGAATACCCCCGAAATAAGCCCGAATAAAATATTTAAGAAAATTATCAAATAAATGCTCATATAATTAATTTTATTCCCCCTAAAAACATGATTATCGCAAATATCAGTCTCACAACTTTAGGGGGTAAAAATTTTAATGCAAATGCCCCGATTATTCCACCTATTACTACGCCAAGCCCAACAGTTAGCAATGGAAAAGAATCAATAAAACCATTGAAAACATATATGCAAGATGAGATGACACTTAAGGGGAAAATAACTAATATTGCAGTGGCATGTGAATGCTTCGCATCAAGTGACAAAACCTTTTGCAAAATGGGAACGCAAACCATACCCCCGCCCCCACCGAAAAAGCCATTTAAAAAACCTATGATTGCCCCACTTCCAATTAAAGCAATCTTCTTTTTAATGTTGCCCCCTTTTGTCTTTGCACTCTTTGTCTTTTTTTGTTGCTTTATGTCTTTCTTTGTTGCCCCTATCATATTTCCTCCCCTTTTTCGCACCTTAATTTCGACGCTTCAAGCTTTACTTTTATGCTAAATTTGCCCTACTTCGTTCCCAAATTCAATAAATATATAAATATTATAAATAAATATTTAAAATTTATTTGATTGTTTTTGAGAAATGTTGTATACTAGGAGGGTAATAAAAAGGTGGACTATGATTAAAAATTACAAGAAAAGAAAAAATTTCGCTTTGAAAATGTGTGCAATGTTCATGTTCCCATTTTCTCTTTTCGGCGGTTTATGCTTATATAAAAGTGGCAAAGCTTCCGCCATTACCGAAACCAGCGGTTATCACTCGGAAATAATAAGTGTGACAAACTCTGACTTTACTCAGGGAGGCTCTTCCTATGTTTCGGGTAACAGTCTTTCAGGCTGGAACGCAATCGAAACCGAAAGCAATGCAAGAGGCATGCTTATAAGTGTTGACAATGTCGAACTTGAAGATGTCGAAGATGATTACTACCTTCCACGGAATCCCGAAGCATTTTACAAAAATGATGATAGAGTTATGATGATCAATGCTAAAAATTCGTCATCGGCAGACAATGCAATTAAGGCTTTCAAAGGATATCGCTCCTCCACTATTAATCTCGAGGCAAATTCCTTCTATACCTTCTCGGTTGCAGCAAAAACAATGGCTCACAGCGATGATGCCAATGATGTCTTCGCATCAATTTATCTTTCGGGAATCTTAGATGATAAAGATCAAGAAGTTAATCTCGGAATAGAAAGAATAACCTCTAAAAGTTGGAAAGAATTTTATTTCTTTGTTGCAACTGGAGATAAAGCACAAACCGTGACACTTGACCTTTACCTAGGAACAAATGGTGAAGCAAGTCAGGGTGCTGTATTCTTTGACCACTTTGTAACTACAAGATATTCTCAAAACCTTTTCTATGAAACTCTTCAAAATTTTAATTACACTGAAGATAATTATCTCTCTAAGAATAACGAAACTGTCTTTCTTGTAAATGGATTATTGCCTAAATATGATTTGATTGACGGCAGTGAGGAAATGAACTTTGATTTTGAAGCCCCTCTCACAGGCGATGTCCTAGGAAATAAATGGACGATTATCAATGACGGAAGACACAACGCAAATGCTCAAATCATGAATGTTCGCGACAGAAGCGGACAAACTGTATGGAAAAATATAACTGGTTATGACTTTGTCGGAGATGATTACACCGCAAACAACAACAATGCTCTTGTTTTATGGGCAGGCGATAAAGATTCTGATGGTTATATCGGAGTTAAATCTCAAGATATTGCAATTAATGCTCACGATATATATAAAATAACCGCAAATGTTAAAGTTACGGGAATTGAAAACGGCTCCTTCTATATTAAAATAAGCGAAAATGAAAAAATCTACACTTACGAGCAAATTCACAAAGAAGAAGATAATGCAGACAACTTTTACACTCTACTTTCAAACAAAACATCAGGTTTAACAACTAATAACAAGGATACATGGATAAAAGCACTTGATGGAAATAATAGTGCATTAGATACATTAGGGGTTAATATAAATGGTCAAAAAAAATCATTTGTAAATAATAGTGATGCAAAAGCAGCTGTTAATGAAGCATTAAAACAAATAGAAAGTGGATCATATAAATTTACAACTAATCAACAATTAATGAATGACTTGAAAAACGGAAAGTTCGGAAAACTTCGTTGGGGATTGTAGAAAGGAGATAGTATAAATGTCAAGCTTATTAAAAGATAAAGAAGATGAAGAATATAAAAAGAAACTAGAAGAAGCAAGAAGATTAAGACAATCTATGGGAATAGTAACTAGTAGAGACATAGAAAATGGTTATGATGTAAATGAAAATTCTATTTCCTTAAATAACTATTCAGACTACAAAGAAAGATTACAAGAAGCAAAAGATATAAGACATAGTATGGGAATTATGACACCTAGAGAATTAGAAGAACAAAATCAATTTGAAGATATAAATTTTGATACACAATATAAATCTCTTAAACCTACAATAGTTGAACAAGAAAGAAATAATAATAAAGAGATTACAATTAATGTCAGCAATGTTTTAGATAGAAAAGAAATAAAGGAAGTTAAT
>CANQBU010000016.1 GCA_947589615.1 uncultured Clostridia bacterium
TATTCTGACCTTGATGTTCCACTTTTAATCTCAAATGCTTCTGAATTTAAAGCTTTGGCACCGGTGGAAGGTCAAGAGAAAAAGAAAGAAGACTATATTTTGACACATGATATTGTTCTTGATGATTATGTTCCTTTTGATACATCATTAATTAACAGTCTTGATGGAAATGGTCATACAATCTTTATTAAGTCATTCCATATAGACAGCGAAGCAAGAGTATTGAACTTGGCTTTGTTTAATCAAGTTCTTGAAGGGACACTCCTTAAAAATGTGCGTGTAAACGTTATAGATGGCGGTGATCTTACTATAGACGTAAGAAATCTTACAGATTTTAATTTCGCGGGACTGGCAATAGAAAATGCGGGTGTAATTACAAACTGCGAAGTTGTAGCATTCTATACGACAGAAAGTGCATATGGTGACGGGGATAAGCCAGTCGCTCCTTGCACAAAAGAAAAAGACCGCTCGGGCATAATGATAAAATTTGTAAAAGGAGAAGAGGAATATAAATTAACAGGAAGTGCTTTAACAAGCAATATAGCGGGCTTTGTTGGAACTAACAGCGGAAGCATAACAAACTCTCGTGTTGGAGGGCAAACAATAACAATACTTGGCGCAGAGAGGACATCTGGAGGAAAGTCTACTGGTGCAACCTATGCCTCATACTTAGACCTTGATACATTCTATATGATTGGTCAGGGCAATATGGCGGGCTTTGTGAATTCAAATGCTAATGGAAATATTTCAGCATGCTATGTAAAAAATATTGACATGGCAAATAATTCTAATGCAACAAGCCTTTATACATCGGGCTTTGTTGGAACAAATGCATCGACAATCAGTGTAAGTTATATTGAAGGTGTGCCTACCGATTCCGGAGTTAAAGGAAGATCAGATTATGCTTATGAAGGCTCATCACTGAAATCAGACATGGGATATGTTGTAGGATTTGTATATTCAAATACCACAACGGGCAGAATTAATGACTCCTATTCAAATATATTGATAGCCAACGATATTTCGGGAAATAGAGTTTACCTTGCATCAGGATTTGTTTACGAAAATGAAGGTGTTATCGAAAATGGCTATTCGGCATCGCAGATTCTCAGCTCAAAATATACCCAGATGAACTTCTCTGGTGTTGATGAAAAAGGTGATTTGCGCGCTACTGGAACTTATATAAATTGTTACTTCTTCAACAAGAAATTTGAAGATGCAGAAGATTTCTCGACAGATTATTCGCAAGAATCACTTTATAAAACGGGTGTTTCACTAATTACTTCACCAAAAGATGGCTCATTATTCTATGGATTTGCCGTTGCAGATGGAGAACATGATGGTGTTTGGAGAATAAACGAAAGTGGTGTTACATTAATTGACGCAAACATCGAAATTCTTTCAAACAGATTTGTCGAATATGTTCCTGAGAATTATGAAGGTATAACTGGAAATAGTGAAAATGGTAAATATGTTCTTCATTATTCTACATTGACTTACACAGATGTAATAAGAACTGTTGATACAAAATTGGGAAGTTCATATAATCCAATTATAATTGCAACTGCACTTGACTTTGTTTCTGCAACAGGACAAAGCGAATCATCAAATATTAAAGAATTTTACAATGAAACATCTGTATGGGGGACCTACAGACTTGTTGATAATATTGATTTATCGACGCTGTTAAGCGCAGACAGCGTAATGTCTTTGCCATCTTCTACAAGGGCATTCAGTGGAACTCTTTATGGAAACAGTTTTACAATCTCCGGTATTTCAATCACTTCTTCTTCGAAAAATGTCGCATTTGGCTTATTCTCATCAATTGAAAAGAGAGGAAAAAGTTCAAATCCAATTGTCAAAAACTTAAACCTTGATATATCACAGGTGGTTGCCGGTGAAACGGCAATGGTCGGCGGTCTTGCTGGATATGCATTAAATTCGGTTATTGTAAGCATAGATATAAACTTTACAGGCACAACGGGTATCCATGGATTAAACTTTGTCGGCGGTCTTGTCGGACTTGCGGCAGGCAACAATATAATAAAGAATATAAATATTACAAATCCTACAATTGTTGCCGAGAAATATGGAGAACTCGATGCAAAGAATTACTTTATAACTGATGACCAAAGAGGACCTAACTCATTACAAAAATTTAGAACATCCATTTCAAACAGTTTGAATTATAATACTTTGCCAGATTCAACATTTATAAAAGATATAGTAAATTATTCGTATGCCGGAAGTGTTGTAGGTTATGTTGATAACTTTATAAGTGATGTGGTTATGTTTGATGTATATCAAGCAGACAAATATTCAATAAATAGCATTCGAGTAAATGGAGTCGTTTATGTTGAAGGTCAAGTTGCCGGTGGTGCTTTTGGTTTAACAAGTTATCAGACTAATATTCGTGATGTTGGTGTAACAGTTGAAAAAGACTCTAAAATATTGGCGACAAAATATTTTGCGGGCGGTGTTATTGGTCAATCATTCTCGTCGATTGACAGAATCTTCGCTGTTCACGAAGATGAAGTCCAAGAGGCTATTGAAGATAATATGGGTAATTTCTATGCAGGAAATCAAAGCGTAGAAAGAGGTATACTAGATTTATTCTATATGCCGGGCTCAGACTATAAACAAATATATATCGGTGGTTTAATCGGTTATGCAGGTAGTGGAAATATTGAAATATCTTATTCAAGATTAAATGTTACTTCTCCGACTGCAGATTTTGCAGGTGGAATTATTGGCGGCGTAGAGGTTGAAGGAGTAGGGCTATATCAAACCCACTCATTAAACGGCAATTCTCGTGAATCGGCATCTGTAAATTATTTCTTAAATGAAGTGTATGCGACAGGCGATGTTCGTGCAAATACTGATTTGGGATATGTAAACGCAGGTGGAATTATTGGTCGCGCACTTGGAAGAATTGCTTTCTTGTCGGTAAATGCTTTCAACTATATAACTACATACAATTATAAAACGAATCAGTATGATTTAGTTCCAGGCACAATTGCAAACCTTTCAAACTACCTTAAAGTCAATAGTTTAGTAGGACAACTCGCAAAATATTCAAATGCGGAAGAAGGTGTTGAAAGAACAATCGAGGAAGATACTGATGTAAATGAAAATAATTATACAAATCACTTGACATTGCTTCGCTATGTTGCAGCTTCAACAGGGGCGGCAAATGTTTCAGATTTACCTTCTGTTGCTTACTATGAAGGATATTATAAAGCTACAAATGTTTTGTATACTTTAAATGTGTTTGCAAGAATAGATGGCTCTATAAAAGGCGATAATAAATTATTCAACGGAGATGAGGCGACAAGTCCAGTTGTTAATGTTATAAATTCACCTTCTGAATATGCTGATTCTTCCACCGGTCATACTTACACTCAAAGCGGATTTATAAATTCTGGTGTTTGGAGTGCAGATAATTGGGATCATGAACTTGTTGACCTTGTTCCTACTATTAAATTTAAACGCTCTTTAAGCGTATTATATCTCGATCAGTGGAATGTTGAGGAAGTATTCCGAAGAATGAGTAATTCCAATGCCACAGTAATTGTTCGTGGACGTGAAAGTGAAAAATCGGACAGATACGGTGATATTGATTTGAGTAAACATCCTGGTATAAAAATTACAAACTTTAGCGGAAAACTTATTCGTGGAAAAGAATATTATAATAACACAGATATTAACACAGATAATAACACAGATAATAACACAGATAATCAGCCAATCAAAATCAAAGCGAACGGAAACTTTATTGAAAGTGTTGGTGCAGGCTTTACCACTTCAGACCTTGTAATAGATTATGGTTACAAAGTTGATAAGATAGTGGAAAATACGGCAACGGGATTATTTATAAATGGTGCGGCAAATGAAGCAAGCATTTCATCTCTCACTTTAAATATTTATGCTCCAATCCAGTTTAATGCAGATGGTGTAGATACGGCAAGTATCGGTCTTGTGGCGGGTTCATTAAATTCAACATCGGTAAAAGGGGTCAATATAGAATATAAGGGCGACGTTGCAAACCAAAACTTAATTAATATTATTGACGGCCAATTCCATGCTACCTCTTTAAACTTAGGTCTTATTGCCGGGACAGCGACACAAAGCAGCACTATTTCCATTATGTCCATAGAAGACATAAACATAAAATTTGATGGGGGATTCTTTAATATTACAAAGGAATTAAAGACGCTTCGTTTAGGTGGATATCTCGGCACGGCAAAGAGAAATATTGATGCCCAGCCATTTAATTTGGTTTTGTCAGAAATGAAAACAAGTGTCGGGGCAAGAAAAATATCTATTAATGGTTCAGAAGACGGCTCATTCTATCTTGGAGGCTATATAGGTGTAGTTGGTAATGTAAATAATTCTTCAGAACAATCGTCAGGCGCGGGGATCGACTCAATAAACACAAAAGATGGTGCTAAAATAGATATGAACTTAGAATATGATTTAGACTATTCTTTTGGTGAATTATATGTAGGTGGTATTACCGGTTATGCCAATGTAACTTCATTTAACTTCAATGCAAATAATTCTATGTTAGGAGTTAAACTGGTATTTGCTAAAGCCACCGAGCCAAGTGTAAATAAACTCTATGCCGGCGGACTTAGTGGATATTTGACTGGCGGTGCAATGTCTGTATCAAACTTCAATCAAATTAATTTTGAAGTTTTCAAGTCTACAGAATCAAATGCAAGTCCTCTTGATAAAAATAAATTCTATGATCAAATAACAGAAGTAGAAGATAAAAATAAATATACAGAAAATAATTTACCTATCAAAAAAGAAGCTTATACTGGCGGACTTGTTGGTTATGCAGGCTCGACGTTTAGTTATTATTGTGATACACAAACAACTATAAATCCAGAAGTGAAGCTAAATGATACCGAGATTTATTATCCATCTGTAAGATTTGAAGTAAAAGAAGAAGCAGAAGTATATGCTGGTTCAATTTTAGGCTATACACAGGCGGTGGCTTCATCAGATTCATTGAAATTCACAGGCTCGATAATCTCAACAATGGATTTTGTGGTTGTTGGTGAAGAAGGTAAAACATCATCAGCTACTATTGGTGGTATTGTTGGATCAATCAAAGGTCCTGATACAGTTGAAATGAAATCGGTTTCTACTTTTGGTGAACAAAATACAAATTCAAATATAATCGCATATAACGGTGCAGTTTATTCTAATATTAAAAATTTGACTTTTGGTGGCGTTGTAGGAAATTATTATGGAGTTGGTAAAGGAAGCAATGGAAAAACCGTAAATGCATTAAATGTCTATAAAACTTCCTTCGGTGGAGTTGTAAAAGTTTTTGGTAAAAATTCAAATAGCGCATCTATCACCACTGGCGGTGTAATTGGTAATGCTACTTCTACTGAAGGGACTTTTGATATAGATATTAGGGGAATATACAACTATGGTGACGTATATATTGAATATGATAATGCCTTGACACATTATCCACATATAATTTCGGCGGACTTGTTGGAGACGCTTCACATGTTACCTCTGCTGGTGGCAATGTTCGGTATAACGCATCTGTTGTGTATTCATTAATGACATCATTTAATGCAAAATATCAGCAAACGTCAAAAACAGCAAACGCTTTATTTGGCGGTTCAAATGTTTCTGTAAAATCGCCAAGTAATACTGAAAACCCCGAAGGCTTCGCATCAGTTTTTTATAACCATGCAGTCGTCCTGCTGACTGATGAAAATGGTACAGACGAATCATACTCGTCAAATCAAAATGATAATTTGGGTTATGTATCTAGATTTGAGAATACTAATACCAGCGGTGAAAATCTAAAAGATGCTATAACAAACGCTTTAAGAAGTTTCGTAAACTTCGAACCAGGGCATAAATTAAATCCTTATTCACTTAGCACGGCAGAAGATGGTTATCAAATAATTAAATCAGATCCATATACCTTTAATGGAAGATCGTATTATATAGTTGGGAATGAAACATTTAATAGCAAAATTACAAATAACGCGGAAATATCTGAATTAAGAAACATCGCTATATTTGGTGACCGGTCATATGTAAAATTTGATAATAGTGCATCTCATTTTAGAGAAGGCACCCATGGCTTATTTGATTATATGAATGGTTATTCTTCAATTTCAGGTATGGCAATTGATGCAAATATAATTTATGACAATATTGCAACTGGTAATTATGGTATATTGGTTGGACAAATGTTTGAGCATTCTATTGTTTATGCAATCAATGTTCGAGGAACTCTTGATGTGGGAGGAAATGAGGCTCCTTCATCGGTTTCTGGTCTTGTCGGTGAATTAACTTCTGGTCATATTTACGATGTTTCAACTGACCTTGACATTAGATATCGTGCGAAAGAAGGTGGAAAAGTTTATGGCTTGACTTCTCTCAAAACAGATAATAGCGACTATCAACGCATAGAGGACAGTTTCACTGGTGGCAGTATTCAAACTCTTATTTCAGCAAATGTGACCGCTTTTGCAAACTTTCATGGAAGTACAAGCATTGAAAATTGTTATGCATATCCAAAACTTGATATAAGGGATTATACTAATGCAACAAATACAAGCAGTGGCACAGTTACTGTTTTTAATACGGATGTAAAAGATAAAAATTTATTTTATGATATTAATGGCTTAAATTACGAGGACATTAAAAATACTGTCGGTGACCAGCAAAGGTCTTTTGCATACTTAAGACGTGAAGAAGGCTCAGATATCAAATATTTTTCAATAGATGATCGTTGGACAAATAATTATAATTTTAACTATGGTTATCCTACATTAAGATATCAATATTTAAATGTTTCGTCTTATGCGATATTGACCAGATCTATAAAAAAATCAGATAGACTTGCAGAAGATGACGGTGCAGCTAGATTGATTAGTCCAGACCCATTACAAACAGACGACGAATACTATGATAAATATATTACCGAAAACACTTATACAAGACTGGAAAATGGAGATGTTCCTTATAGCGATACAACGAAAAAATATTACTTCATGATTCCAAATGTTTCACTTTTGATAAGAATGAATGACGTTCATAAGACAGAGAATAATACACCAGATGGCTTGACTAAAAACTTCATTTTGAAAAATGATATTGATTTTATTAAGTTGATGATAGAAAATGCTAAAACTTCAATTCACAGTGCACCACTATCGGGGGGCAGAGACTTTAAAGGTATATTTGATGGTCAAAATAAGACAATTAAAAACATGGGAAAAGAATTTAGTGGTGATAACGAAGGTAAAGAATCGTTATTTACAAGTATTAGTGGCAGCCCAACCGACAAAGCAAGAGTAATGAATTTACGATTGACGGATGTAGATTCAAAGCAGTATTCTGTATTGGCAAGAGATAGGATAGAGAATGCAGAAATTTCAAACATCATGCTTTCGGGAAATTTCGAAATCAAATCTAATGAAAGTGCAGGCGAAAGTGCAGGCGAAAGTGCAGACGGTGCAGAAGAAAGTGCAGAAGTCCAAATGATTGTTGGTGGCCTTGCACCAAAAGCAATAAAAACATCTCTTTATGCAATTACAAATGCGATTCAGATAAATGTTAAGGGCGAAAGCACCTACACGATGACAGATGATAATAAAGTAAACTACGCTGTAGTTGGTGGTATTGTGGGAGAATTGCAGCAAAATTCTACAATGAAATATTGTTCAAATTATGGACCGATAAATGCTGCAACAAAAGATGTTGCAACTGACGGAGAGGTTATAATTGCTGGAGGACTTGTTGGAGTAGCAACATCTGGCACCACAATAAGCTATAGTTATAACTCAACATCCGTTTTAAGCAATTACGCATCGACAATAGATGGGACTAAAACCTGTAGCACCAAAGGCAGATTCTATGCTGGAGGACTTGTTGGATATACAATGGAATATGCAACCATTGAATATAGTTATAACTCAGGTATGATTAAGGCTGGTAATAAGAGCAATAACGATGCAGCATATGCCGCAGGAATAACTGCATACATTAAAAGTGGAGGTCTCATTGATAATTGTTATAATGAAGGAGCCATCGAAGCTTTAGGCGAAAATCCTGCAACGGAATGGCGTTTTATAGATAATAAATTTGTTTTAAAGCAAACGCAAGCAAAGCGCAATGTATATGCATACGGCATAGCTTATGCCGCAGCAAAAACTGCGGATATTGTGAGTTGCAAAATTATTGCACCTAATAATGAAGAAACTACTTTATATGACATTATTAATAATAATGGTGTTGTAATGGATGGTGATAACTCAACAATAATTGAAATCCCTTGGACCAATATTAGAAGCTCTGCTACTGGAGGATGGAACTACGATTTTAATGGATTAGGCGTGAAGCAACAAGACACAAGTTTTAGTAGCAACGATGGCGTATATCAAGCTATCAGCTTCGATATATCAAGAAAGCACACAGAAGTTGTGAGTACTATCATTGTTACTACACCAGTGTGGAGTACATATAAATCTGATATAAAATATTTAGTTGGAAGGAGTATAACAAAGCCAAATTCGGAAGAATTAAGTAAATTTACATATGATGGCAAGATTAAAGGAATTTACGACATGCAATTTTCAACATTGGGGCTGCCAAGAAGTGTTGTTATTCCTGTGCAGAATAAATTAACTATTCAAAAATATGAGTTCTCATGGCTTACTTACTCGTCAGCTCTATGGGGTGCTGGTTTTTCTCCGAGCCAAAGACCTATAAATGGAAAAACCATAGCGACATATTATGCTTATGACTATTTTTCAAAAAATACGAATGAGTTTACACAAGATAAAGATATTGATACATACTATAAGTTTAAAGGCTTAAATTTTAACAATCACAACCTTATTGGTTCATCTTTGGGTAGTGGCAATGCAATCGAAAATGCTGCCACACACATTGATGAATTGAAATTTAAAACGAGAAGTCTGGAAACTTTGGATGAAACCGATTTAGAAACATACACCTTAACCATTGAGGGTAATAATTATTATTTGGCAGATGGCGATAATTTCAATAAGCTTTTTAATGCTGGGACATTTATAGCTAGCAGTAGCATTACTTCAAAAGATTTACCTTATGTTCCAAATATAAAATATTATTCCATAATAGTAAAAAAAGGTGACAAAACATGCCAAGCTAGTGTTACAGGTGTTTCAACTGATGGAATTGGTAATACAACAGTTTCATTTCAAGTTTATAGTGAGAAAGAAATTGAAGGTCAATATGATATTAACGTAAAACTAAACTACAATGAAACTGTGCAATTGTCCGTAACAAATCTGAAATTTTATCGTGTGCAAGACGATGATTATTCTTTAGGTGTAAAATTGCCTATAAAAGGAGAGAGACTTAAAGGATACAGTCTTACAACTCAAGAAGGTACAAAATATGATAATGTTGTTAAAGTAAGTAAAAAACAATATGAATACGAAGATTTGAATAGCCATAAATATATCTATGAGCCTTCCGATGAAGCTGAAAATGACTTTATATATTTGGCATACAAAGAGCTTAAAACAAATGGTGATGATACTGAGTATATCTATATCCCTAACGCATTGTTACAAATACCGGGTGGCACGATAAAACGTGTAAATCTTCAAGAAATACTCGTTACGACAGAAGAAGATGGAAATGATGAATACTTGCCTTTGAAACCAAGCACTAAAGGTCAGATAAAGGAAATAAATGAAGATCCGGCAGTGTCAAAAGAAGAAAAAGATAAGGCATTGTCAGACAAAGAAAAAGACGAGGCATTTGCAAAAAACGTAAAAGCTTTGACGGATGCAATCGCAAACTCACTGCAATCTAAATCTGTCGAACAGCAAGATGTAAAAATATTATATAACAGAGTTCGTGAGGGGACTTCGGTTACACGTTCATTATCAAGTCATATGACTCAACTTTATTCAGTAAATAAAGAAATTCAGAGTGGCAGTGATGAACTTCCTACTCAATTTAGCAATCAAGTTGGAGAAGTTAGAGGATTTGTTGACACTCTTGGCGGTATAAGCAATCAGGGCAGTAATACATTTTATTCAAGTAATATACTTCCAGCTAGTGGAAACCTTGTTGCGGTTAGCGGAGAAGAAGTGATATTTGCTCAGTCGGGCGATAGGCTTGTGACAAATGATGAAGGTAAAATAACGATAAATGGATATACTGCTACCATTTCTTTAACAAGCGATCGTAAGTTGAAGATTGAAGTTGATCGCTCAGGTCTTGGACAAACGCTAATCAATTATTTTACGAACTTGAAATACTATTATAATGAAACACTTGATACCCGCTCTTCGGAAAAGAAAGTTTACGATTATCTTAATCAAGATGAAATGGAAAAGAAAGGTATATATGACGTTAATAATGCTGGCAAATTAACATATGAGAAGAGAGTTTATATTGAAGATGAAGAAGGGAATAAAGATTATGGCTTTATCTATGCAGGTATAGAAATAAAAGGTGTAAGTCAAACAGTAAAACCAAAAGAATATAAACTTGGAGATATAATAGTAAAATATGGAACGGAAACAATATCATGGAAAAATTATCTTCAATATGTCCCTTCTACGGATCAAGGCACAAGTGTAAATAAAGGAACTATTGGATTCAATACCGGTTATGGTGCAAAGATGCTCGTAGACAACACAAGCAATACACAAGAAAGCATAGATATTGTTTATAAAGCAATAGTGAAAATAAATGACTCCGAACAACAAACTAGCAGACGAATCGCTGATGGTAGTGGAGGCAGAGTTGATTTAAATCTCACTCTTTCTAATGAAGATATTTCTAATCCTATAACAAAACTATATCTTGAGTTGAATGCACTACCTACTTATAAGATAGGATCAGCTGCAAAGGAAGAGAGCTATGATTATAAATTCTTAATTAAAGATCCAGCTCAAAATGCATACTATCAAGTTGAACTGAAGGACTTTGATGAAAAAACACTTCCACTAAGCAGCTCAGAGGATACAACAATTACACTTGACGAAATATCAAGTGTAACAATGTTCCATCTAAACGGTAATAATATTGTAGACTACTATATAAAAGTAAGTTATTATGAACGGACAGAAGAGGCGATATATGATGATAGTATAGACCCGCCTTATTCTAGACCTGAGACCACAACAAAGACTTATACTTACAGTATTAATTTATTAAATGGAGATGGCGAACAAATATTCTATGAATATTCTTTTGAAAATAATGATTTTTCTGGAAAATTATATTTCGATGCACAAGGGCAACATATCAAAGGTAGAGTTGTAAGTAATGAATTGACCCTCTCTACTGGAGGAACCTTAAAAATTGCTGATCCACAAAAAAGTACTGGTTCATATGTTGAAGATGACGATGGCTATCTTATATTTGAAGATACAAACTTAAATGGGCAATACTATATAGGTGGCACTAATTCTTATGAAATTAATTTAAAAGGTGGAAAATATACTTGTGAAAATCAAGATAAAATTGTGGATAAAAATGGAAATGAAGTTGGAACTTTAAAAATAAACGATAGTGGTCAATACATAGTATTATTTAAATCTGCAAATTTAAATGGAGAACGAAGCTTGCAGATGAGAGGTGCTAACCAATATAATGACTTATCATCATATTCTGATATTTATGGTCCTACAGGGATAAAATTTGAACATGGTGTTAACGATCCAGCAATAAAAGGTCTAAATATTAATTCGTTTGATAAAATTTTTAAATTATCAATGCAGCAACATTCAAACGGAATTATATATTATGTTTATTTAGATAGCATAAAATATGATATGGTATTATCACTTGAAGCTGAGAATAATGAAATCTATGAATCTCAAGCAACCATTCCTCAATTTACTTATGAAAGTTTTGACTGGGTTCAATACAAGCCAATTGATATTAATTTCAGCGAAAACGTATCACTTAGTAAGTATGATGAAAATGGCATGCGTCTTGATGAAATTAACCTTTTCAGTGACAATGAATTTTTGGCGTCAAACAAAGCAGAATTTTGTCGAAAACAAGATGGGAATTATCAAATATTTTTAACTGAATCGAATTATAAAGGCTATATATATGCACGGGCAAAGTTGGCGGTAAAACTTGAAGACAAAGGAGAGCTATCTGCTGGAAAGCCATTAGCGGCAGGAGATATAATTCTCACTAAAGATATTTCATTCTCTAACCTTATTGGTATTAATATTGATGGAGTAAAAGTTCAACATATAATTAAAAATTCATCAACCAATATTATAGGAAACGGTTACTTTATTTCATACTTCGGTGACTCATTGTTTAATAGGGTTAGAACAGATCCCGACGCTGAAAAATGGATTCGAGAGACAAACTTTTTGGGAGATACAAGAGAATCAACTTCGATGTTGGTAGCAGAAAGTAATATCACAGATGGCGGAACAGCAAGTATAGTAAACTGCAATATTTATGGAACATTTGTGAATAATTTTGCGGATGATACCTCTGGCAATACTCCTGTGATAGCACAAAGCTCAAGTAATCTTAAATTCAGCAATTTTAATACCTATGTTTCGGTAAATACGCTTTACAAAATAACAAAGGCTGACAGATTAAAATTGTTTGATACTACAAATGATAAATTAAGCGATATTACTAATTATGGGGTTATAGACTTGGAAGACGGGGCGCATGGTGATACAGCTGGTTCTAAAGGTTCAGCTGGAATGGGCTTATCATATTATAATGACTCATCAGCGCAGGGAAGCACTACTTGCAAAAATAATGGAATTGTTAAACTCGGAATTGGAGGCAATGGTGGAGCCGGTGGTGAGACAAACAGAACTGCAGTGGGAACCACAACTGGAATACAACCAGCTAATAATGGACAATCGGGAAATATTTGGGACAACGATGATGAAGGTATTAAACTGTATGAACCAAAAAATTCTCTAGTGGGACCTGTTAGCAGATTGGAATTCAATCCAGGATATACTCTATTACAAGAAAAGAATTCCGGATCGTTTTGGTCGTATCATAGTACCTTGTTCGGAGGAGAAATAGACTGGTTCCTAAGGAGTAATGAAATAAAGGTGGAGTATTCAAAGATTCAGGCTCCTGATACAAAAATGTCGATTGAAGCCGTAAAAACGGAAGGAGAGCAAGCAGATGCGGCTTATCCGATCGTTATTAATAAAAATGGAGGGTTTTCTAAATTTGATTTAAAAAGTGTCTTTGATGCTGTTTATGATCTTCAAGGTGCCGGTGCTGACTTTGTCCCTCCAACTGAAAAACAATAAATTAAGGATACAAAAATGGTTATTCTAAGAAATTGTTCTTTTAAACTTCAAAATTAGCTTGTTTACAAAAAGTTAAATGAGAGGTATTGCACAAGCTGTCGATTGATGTGCAAGGTAAAATTAAATGGACTTACAACAAAAAAGTTGTAAGTCCATGATTTACCTTTTAATCTGTAAGTCCGTAAAAGAGAAAATAAAAGGAATTTGGCTGGATTTACAAAAGAAAAATTTAATTAAAAGAGAGAAATATATGAAAACAGATAATAAAACAAACAATAAAAATAAAAAATGTATACATGACGGACATAGAAAGAGATTGCTTAACACCGTCAACGAGGTTGGACTAGAGCCACTTAGCCGCTATCAAGCGATGGAATTCTTCTTATTTTATATTTTTCCAAGAGGAGATGTAAATCCATTATCACATAAATTGCTTGACAGATTTGAGGGTGTTTCTTCGGTCATTGATGCATCTGTTGAGGATTTAATGGAAGTCGAAGGGCTTGGCGAAACGACAGCGAAAAAGATTCATGCGATGTCAGAAATGTTTTTCTACTATGCGATGGATAAAATTAATCAAAGTAGAATAAAAGATATGGCGGATTTTTATGACTATCTTGAAACATTTTTAAGATTGCGCACAGAAGAAAATGTTTTCTTATTTGGTGTTGATAGCAGTGGAGCAATAACAAGAGGAAGGCGTTTTGCTAAGGGCGATTCCAATATGGTTGGTGTAAACATGACCGATGTCCTTTTATACATTTCAACATATAAAGTCTCTCGATTAATACTTGTGCATAATCATCCTGACGGGAGTTGTGAACCTT
>CANQBU010000017.1 GCA_947589615.1 uncultured Clostridia bacterium
TTCAAATAGAAAATATCTTTGATCGATATGAAATTCCTTACTATTGATACATCAATTACTGCTGACCAAACTATTTTAGGAAGGCTTATTTTCGATTTTTTCGATGTTGTAAATTCCGGTTACAGCGGAGAGAAATTGTGCAATCTTTTTTCAAATATATTACTTGGCGACAATAGCACTTTAATAGATAAATGTCAAAGATTTAAAATTGATAATAAGATGAAATACAAACAATATCTTGAAAGCGAATTTGCCTTTTCCGATATTCTTGCAAAAATTGAAAAATATAAAGACGCAAAGGTTATGGGAGATGTTTTAAGGGATTTAATCAAAAGAGTTGAAGAGACATTTGATAAACTTGTGGAAAGAATGGAAGAAAAGGCATATCTGAAAGAGAGAAATATAAATGTTCAGATGTTCGATATTTTGGAAGAAAACATAAGCTTGCTTGAAAGATATGGCTGCGAGAATGAGGACGAGTATGAGAAATCGTTAAAACTTTTATTGTCCTTTGTGGAGGTCTCAACTGTCCCAACATTTGTCGATGGTGTAATGGTCGGCTCTGCCAGTGAGAGCTATTTTGGAGAAATGAAAGTTCTCTATATTTTGGGGGGACAAGCACTTCCTATATCATCAAAGGACAACGGTCTGTTAAGCGATGACGATATTGGGAAGTTCGTTCATGAGATTGAGCCAACTATAAAAATGATAAATAGAAGAGCACGATTTAAACTTTTCAATCTGTTGACTCTTGCTCAAGACGGTATAATTATTACCTATCAAAATTTAAGTGAGGAGGGAAAGAAAAATAGTCTTCCTTCATATATAACCTCATTAAACGATATATTTTCGACTTATCCAATAAGGGCAAGCCATGTGTTTTTTGTTCCAAATAATGACAATTTGCAATTATCATTATTAAGCGCTGAAAAGGGCAAAAAAACATTTGATTGTGCTTTTGATGAAAGAGAGAAATTAAAAATCGATGCCAAGAATTTATATTTCCCTTCAAACGAGATAAGGGTCACCGAACTTGAGAGTTATTTTAATTGTCCATTTAGCCATTTTGTAAATTATGGCTTAAAATTAAGGGAATTTGAACTTGAAGAGGTTGACCAAAGAGATGTGGGAAACATTTGCCATAAAAATTGCGAGATTTATATTAAAAAGTTAATAAAGGAGAATTTTAAAAATAAGATAGACCACAAAAAATTCGTTGACGAAAATTTCCAGAAGATTTTGCATGACTTAAATCTCGAAGAAAAACTGGAACACCTTGATGAGAAGGAGTCCTTTTTCAGATTTATAAAAAGACAGATGCTTTCAAATTTGCATGATATTGATAGGGAACTTGAAAAGTCGGCATTCCGTCCAAAGTATGTGGAACATAAATTCAATGATTATAAAATCGAAGTTGATGGAAACACTTTCAATCTTGTCGGAAGAGTGGATAGAATCGATGAAAAAGATGAATATTTTAGAATTATAGATTACAAAACGGGCAAAGTCGGGGGAGTATTAAAGGGACTTTTCTATGGAGAAAAATTGCAACTATTTTTATATCAAAAAATTGCAAGTGCGGTATTAAATAAAACTTCTGCCGGTGGCTATTATTTTAACGCCAAACTTGATTATGCAAACGATGATGACGACAAAGTTATTTTAAGGGGAATTGCTCCAAGCGATGATAAAATAATTGCATATCTAGACAGTGATATAGACTTATTAAATAAAAGCACAATTCATTCAATCGCGAAGGCGTCACAAGGGGGATATAAAGGCTCAGGCGTTACAAAGTACGACTTTAATTCTTTAAGCGACTATTCATTGAAAATTGTCCATAAAGGCATAAGCGAAATAATTCAAGGATACATTGCGCCAAAGCCAACCTCATCTTCATGCACCTATTGTAAACTTAGGGCGCTGTGCCGATATGAAAGCAATTTGGGAATAAGAAAAAACGATAAAAACAGGATAAACTTTAAAAGCGAGGATAAGAGTGGAATTAACTAAAGAACAAGATGCGATTTTAAAAAGCAAAGCGAAGAAACTTGTAATTTCAGCGTCGGCGGGAAGCGGAAAAACTTTTGTGCTTATAGAGAAACTCATTGATTTAATTTGCAATCAAAATGTAAGCGTGGAAAGGCTTTTGGTTTTGACATTCACAAAGGTCGCATCTGAAGAGATAATGTCAAGACTCAGCAGTGCGATTTTAAAACAAAATCAAAGCGCTCATCTTATCGACCAACTTGATGCTCTTCCTTTAAGCGATATTTCCACAATCGACTCATTTTGCGAGAAGATAATAAAGAGAAACATAAACAAATTGAATTTGGACGAAAACTTCATTATTCTCGATGAAAAATCTTCAAAGAAACTCAAAAGGTTGGCATTTTTAAGGACTTATCAATACTTTTCGCTCAATTGCCCACAGGAGTTTGACGAAATTTATCTTTCATTTAAAAAGGAAAAAGATTCAATAGAGAAAAGCATATATGATTTGGAGGATTATCTTTCAAGCAGCGAAGATCAATTGCTTATTGATAAACTTGAAAGCGGCATAAAAGATTATGATGAAAAAGCGGTGGAATTTTTGCATGATTATCTGGCAGAAAGAATATCTCGCCTAACAAAGATTATTGAGCTGGCAGATGGTTTAAAATTTACACCAGCGGAAGAGAACCTTTTAAACGCTATTATAACTTTTTCTAAATTAAACATAAATGATGATTTTTTTAATTTGGTCAAAAATATTGAAAAGTTAAATCCCTTGCCTACTTTGGGTGGAAGACATAAGGAAGAAATAAAAAGGGTTTTTGACCTTGCAAAAAAACAAATTCAAGAGTGCTTTAATTTGTCACAAGAATTTAAATGCTTGCCAGACGATTATAAGGAAAAAGTTGAGTTATTGCCAAAGGCTTTAATCGCCTTTTATAGGCGCTATAAAAATCATTATACATTATTAAAAGAAAAGCGTTCTTCACTTGATTTTGCCGATATTGAACACTTAGCAAAAAAACTTTTGGAAGACGATGAAATTAAAAAAAGTTTACAAGAAAAGTATGACTATATCTTTGTCGATGAATATCAAGATACAAACAGATTGCAAGAGTCAATCTTAAAGCCAATTGGTGAGGGCGGATACTTTACCTGCATAGGTGATATAAAACAGGGAATATATGGATTTAGAAATGCTAGCATGGAAATCATGCAAGAAGATATAGAAAAATTTAAAAAACTCAAAGAGGGTGACGCTCTATTTTTGAGGGGTAATTTTAGGACAGATGATTCCATTTTGCAATTTGTAAACAGTGTGTTTGTAAATTTGATGACGCCTGAAAGCGTAGGAATAGATTATCGAGAAACCTCAATGCTTGAAGGACTTAAAAAGTTTGAAAAAGATGATTTTCCTGCCGTTTTAGTAGATGTAATTAGAAAGACAAAAGAACAGACGCTACCTTTTGAAGATGTTTATAGTGTTCGGGACGATATTCTAGATAACCAGAAAGGGGATATACGCGAAGCACAAACGATAGTGAAGCGTATCGAGGATTTTTTGGGGCGAAGGATATACGATTCAAAGGCGGAAAAGTTTAGAACGATAAGAGAGGAAGACATTTCCCTTCTCTTCAGGGGAAGGTCAAATTTAATGAAAGAAGTTGCTTCACTATTAAGATCACGCGGTCACCAAGTTTTTGCCGATTTAAAAGAGCCGCTTATTGAAGACAGCCAAATTGCTTTAATTTGTGCTCTTTTAAAATTGACTTTGAATTTCGATGATGAATTTTCACTTTCAGCGGTCATGTGTTCTCCTTTTGGGAATTTTTCACTTGATGAACTTGCCACTCTTCTTTTTGACAGAAGTGAAGGCCTTATCGAAATTTTTAAAAATTCAAATGGGGAAAAGATGACGTCTCTTCGCTCAATGCTTGAAGAATTAAAATTTGATATTCAGATAAATGGTATAATAAAATCGCTTTGCAAACTTTTTGACAAATACTCATATTATGACTATTTAAAGACTTTGTCGGACGGAAAGGAGAAGATATCGGATATAAATTCACTTTATAAAATGATAAGAGGCTCGGGACTTGATAATAGCGTGGCAGGGGTGATAAACGCCCTTGAAGTATTACAGGCAAGCAAAGAAAATAATGAGGGTGGCGGCAATGCAATAACGCTCACGACAATTCATTCCACAAAGGGACTTGAATATCCAATTGTAATATTGTGTGATAGTGGCGAATCCTTTAAAAAGCCATATAAAAAAAGTTATTGCATCAGCAAGGAGTTTGGATTAGGGTGCAAAATATGTGACTTTGAAAATATGACACGAATTTCTACTCCGGCGTTTTTGGCGGGAAGACTTGCAAGTAAAAATAGGGAATTTGTAGATGAATTAATGATTTTTTATGTCGCAATGACACGTGCGCAAAACCATCTTGTTATTGTTGGCAAAGAAGATGAAAAGAAGTTGACTTTCAATAGTTTATATGACCAGAATTCCTACTTGCAATTAATCTTTTATGCGCTTGGTGAAAATTTTACTTCTCAACTATTTAGTCAAGAGAGCATTGAAACAGAAAATAGAGAATTTAATATTATAGATGAAGTTGAGGTGGAACAAAGCAAGGAGGAAAAGCAATCGTCACAAAAAGAAAAATTTGAAAAAGAGAAAAAAGAATATTTTGATTATAATTATCCTGGCACTGAAGAATGCAAACTGAGTTTTAAAAATTCAGTTACGGGAGCGATGAAATTAAATGATGAAAAAGTGCTTATAGTTAAAAATGATGAGAATGAAAATGATGCAAATAGGGAGCAAGCTATTTTGCGTGGCAATGCCTATCATGAAGCCTTAAAAATATTGGATTTTGAAAAAATTGAGAAAAAAGAAGATATTGATTGTCATTATCTCGAAGAAAACTTGACTGAAGGATATTTCCCTTTAATTGACCTTGACACTCTTATTAAAAATATTTTAATCATAAAAAATGCTACAAAAGACTGTAAATTAATAAAAGAGCGAGAGTTTATAATGGAATGTTCTCCGAGCGAGATTGACCAAGCATTTAATGAGGATTATGGAAATAAATTGATAGTGCAAGGCATAGTAGATTTATTTGCGATAGGGGAAGAATTAATTTTGATTGACTACAAATTTTCTTCTCTTAATTCCTCTTCGCTTAAAGAAAAATATGCTAAGCAGATAAAGTTATACAGCAAAGCGCTTGAAAAAGCATTTAACAAAAAAGTGGATAAAAAATATCTTTTGTCATTAAAAGACGGAAACCTCATTTCTCTTGATGAATAAATGTAAAAAAATATTTAAAAAATTAAAAAAATATCAATTTTTGTTAGTAAAAATTTTGATAGTATGATATACTAACTGTTGAAAAGGGGAAATTTTATGTGGTCAAATCTTTTAGATATAACAGAGTCGATAAGCAGATTTTTTGAACAACTTAGAGATGTAATCCATTTTGAAGGCTTCCTTGGAATTGTTCTCGGGGTAGAAGTTCTGTTTATTTTGCTGTTTGCAATTAAATCTGTTTTCTCTTATGAAGCAAGAGTAAAACGAATTCTTGACAAATGCAATTCATGGCTTTTTAGTCATAAAAAATTGGATTCAACTAACATTAAAGAATTTAATAAACTGGTCAAGAAGGGGCCAAAACGTTTTACATATTATTGGCAACAGTTTATTTTGAACCGTGATGGTGGTCCAACCGCTTATATGACAGAGGATAATATAATTGAAAAACCTCTTCGCACAAGCAGTTGGCAAAATAATATTAAAAATCTACAATTGCTTACTGTTACTTGGGCGGTTGTTTCCTTTATGTTGGGAATAGCATATTTTATAGGAAGCAATATTTCAATTCAATCAATAATGATTGCTTTGCTTTTCCCTGCGGCAGTTTTAATTATAGGAACGGTTGCGACATTGTTCATAAAAGGCAAGCGTGCTTTAAATCTTGATGATATCTATCATCTTTATCATATTTATGCACGTTTTGTAACAAATGCATGTGATGAACTTCCTCCATATATTGATTTTGACTTGCTCTTCACTCCAAAGGAAATTGAAAAAGGAAACGCTCAAATCCGAGAATACTACGAAGAGAAGGCAAGACAAGCAAAAGAGGAATTCGAGCAAGCAAAAAAAGCGGAAGAAAATCAGTTGGATTACGACTTCAGAGATGTTGGAGTTGATGGCGCTCTTCTTCTTGAAAGAGCAATGAAGGAAAGCGAACTTTACATAAGCACAAAAAACAACACCCTCGCACAAATTGCAAAATTTGAAGCGGAAAGAGAAGCCTTAAAGCGTAACTACGAAACAGTTCAGATGGATTTGCAAAGAAAATTGCAAGCTTCAAAGGAAAATATTCAAAGTCTTATTGAACAACAATCGACAACAACAAACAGATTCGAGGTTGGTCGTTTAAGAGACAGACAAGATAAGGAAATCAAAAAGCAAGAAGAATTACAAAAAGATTATGATAAAGAGGAAAGAAACTTCTTGAAAACCGATTCCGAAATAGAGGAACAAATCAAAGCTTTAAGCGATACAATGGTCAAGTCGCTTGATCAAGCCGAGAAGGGTATGACCGCAGAATATCAATCATTCTTTAAGAAGGTTATGAAATCGGCTTACGCTGTTGCTGAAGGTAAGGTTGCTGCAGAAAAGAAAGCAATTGAAGATGATAAAAATGAAACAGAACAGGAATTAATAAGTGTTCAAACTCAAATTAAAAGATTGCTTGATGAAAATGTAACATTGAGAGCAAAGATTGACGAATTGTCAGAGCAACTTGAGCAAAAGAATGAACATGAACGTGCTGAAGAGAAAAAGAAAGGTAAGTATGACAAGAACGGAAACTTTGTCTACAAAGACGGCTCTTATCATGATACTAAGGGCTTCTTCCATGATGTTGACGGCAAAGTTTACGATATGAATGGAAGACTTGTAATTGAGAATGAAAATATTACTGAAGAGGAGATAAACGCCGAAAACCTCAAGAATGATATGCTCGATTCATTCGGACCAATTGCAGTTGAAGAAAATAAGCAAGAAATTCCAGCTGAAATTGAAGAAGAGATTCAAGAAAATCTTGAACAAGCCAATTATGATGACACAGATTATAATAATTATACAGAGGAGTTGCCTGAAGAGCCATATACATTTACAGAACCTGCTGATGAGCCACAAAATGACTTGGTAGAGGAACAACTCGAGACCGAAGAAAGCGAAAATAAGACTGAGGCAGAAAATAAGCAAGTAATTGAAAAAATAGACAACTATGAAGACATAGATGACACACCGGCACTTGAAATCTTTGAAGAAGAACCTCAAGAAGAGCCAAAAGCAGAAGAAACAAATGTAACTCAGCCTGAAGAGCCTAAGCCAAGCGAAGAGGCTACCCCTGCAAGTGAAGAGGCCGAACCTGTCAAAGAGAAAAAACCTCGTGCAAAACCTAGAAAAAGGACAAGTTCTACATCAACGGCAAAGAAGCCTACCCAAAGAAAGAAAAGGGCAAAACCTCGTAAACTTGTAAAAAAGGATAATGAGCAAGAGCAGCCCGAAGTTGTGCCTGCTGCTCCAAAAAAGAGAGGACGTCCAAGAAAAAATCCTGTAACAAACAATGAGGATGAGATAAACAAAATTAATAGTCTCATCAGTGATGAAGAAACAAAGCTTGAGAGTATGAAAAATCAACTTTCGCAAGACATTGATAATGTTATAGATGAAAATGTTGATATGGAAAAAGAGAAAAATAAACTTGTTGAGGCTGTCGAAGCACTAAAACAACAAGCGGATGCAATAAAGGCAGGAAACAATAACGAAGAGATGGCCGCAGTAAACAAACGCCTTGAAGACTTGATCAACGAGATTTCAAAATTAAACAATCCAGATGAGACACCTAAGAACTAAGAAAAAAGCAATCATGACGATTGCTTTTTTTAAGGTTAATTTTCAATAAAGTTAATTTCAATTTCATCACGAATAGGTATACCGTTGTCATGAATTTATTTCGCCCGTGGATTTTACTTTCTATCTTCCGCGCAAAAGGTTTTGCATGAGTTGCAATTGATTTGTTTGATTTAAAACAATATTTTCTGCAAGCAATTTCAGGTCACTGCAAATTTCAAATTTTAAAAGATTTTTTGACATGTTGATTGCTCCCTCATGATGAGGTATCATTTCTGAGAGAAAGTCAATGTTAAGGTTGTTTGTTGTAGGTGCTCCATTCATTTTTCTAATCATAGTGTCAAAAATTACCAAAAATTCCCTTTGATAAAGATTGATATCGACAGTGCTATTTTCACATTCTGCGCACGCGTCAAGCATGTCTTTCATTTTTTCGATATCCTTAGTTTGGTCGGCAATAATATTCTTTGCAAGGTTTTCAATAGCGGTGTCAGTAGTATATTTAAGAATGTTTTCACTCATTTTAATTGCCGCCTCGTGATGTGGAATCATTTGCTGGATAAAAGTTGCTGAGATGCTTGAAGAAGGCTCAACTTCTTTCATTTTGTTTGACATTTCGTCGAGAATTTTATAAAAAGTGTCTATGTATTCTTTTGTGTTGTCACTTAGTTTTTGGACTAAATTCATATTTTCCTCCCATATAGTATTTATGCTTAAATATAAGATAAGGTGAATCTAAACAAAGGTGTATTAAAGCATAAAAAATGACATCGCATAAGGATGTCAAATTTGAGTTAGTTTAATTAATTTTTCTTTGAGAGTATTTTTGTCGGAAATGAAATGTTTCATTTCTTGTAAAAATTGAGTATGATATTTTGAAGTTATGTAATATTTTACGCTTCCATTTTCTCCATATCTTAATACTATTTGGCTATAAATATTATCGACATTTTCTTCGAAAGTATTTTCGGGAAAATGTTTTAAAGAGTATTCCCATGCCCTCAGAAGGGTAATGTCGATATTATCGTCTTTGTCGGCGTCAGACAGGATTTTTCCATAAATGGATTTAGGTTCTATTCCTGCTGTGGTTGAGTGATCGGCACAGGCTTGTGCAATGATTTCGATTTCCTTCTTTGAGAAAAAGTTTTTAAGATTTTCATCTTTCAAAACAAATTCTTTTGAGTGCTGTGCATGCCCCATTCTTTCAATCATCATACCTATGTCATGATAACTTGCAGCGGCATAAACAATATTTTCGTCTATATCATCGAATTCTCTGCAAAGCTTAAAACTCCTTTCAATAACGGCCTGAATATGATTTTTGTCATGCCCTTTGTCGAAGCTGTCATAAAGGGGAATGATGTTTGCCTCTATATAACTTTTCAATTCTTTATTTAATTTTCTTTTCATTTAATTTTGTAAAACTGAAGGGAATAAAAGCAATGCGAAACCGATAAATACCGTTGCGGTAAGGACAAGTGAGTTAAGAACCAAGAAAATTATGCTTACAACTTTGTTTGCCTTTTTTGTGGATTTAATTCCTGCGGCACCCATACAAATTCCGATAATAGAAAGCACAACAGCGGGGATGTAGGTGACCCAGCCAAGTGTGAAGATATATATGATAAATCCGACAGCTGCACTTGTTTGGTCTTTTGCCAAGAAGATCGAAAAGACATAAAACATTGTTATTGCAAAGAAGCAAATTCCTACAAAAAACATAATGATTGTAGTTACCATAAAGCCAGTTCGCTTGTCTTCTTTTGGCTTTTTTACTTCTTGTCGATGGGCATCAAGATCAGGCATAATTATTTCCTCATCCATTTAAACCTCCTATAAATTAAATATATAATATTTTTTCCGCAATTGTCAAATATTATAATAAAATAATTGACTTTTTTATTAAAATATAACATAATCTTGAGTATGGAGGAGTAAAAATGCCATTTATAATTATATTGTTAATAATACTTTCTGTTGCCATAGGTGTTCTGACCCTTGGTTCAACAATTGTGCGTCTTATTTTGCTTATCAAATATCATAAACTTAACAAAAAGGAAAGTAATACAAATCTGACGGCGCGCGATCTTGCTCGAAAGGTGCTTGACGCAAACGGGCTTGGCGAGGTTCAAGTTGAAAAGGCGGGCTTTTTCCGAATGCTATTTTTTGGAAACCATTATAGCGTTAGAAAAAAGACAATTTTTTTAAGAAAAAATATTATCAATAAAAACTCAGCCACAGCACTTGGGATTTCTTTGCAAAAGGTGGGACACGCAATCCAACATAAGAATAAGGCAAAGGGATTTAGGGCAAGGTATGTGCTTTCAATTATGTCTAACTTCAGCCCTTTGATTTTCTATGGACTTATTATTATTGGACTTGTAATTGACTTTTTGACAGGCTTTAAAGGATTTGGTAATGCACCAATAACAGTAATATTTTTGATTGTTGGAATTGTCTATTATATGCTAGTTTTCTTTGCTCTGCTGCTTACGATAAAGATTGAAAAGCGTGCAAATGCTATGGCGATGGAAATGGTAAGGAAGGCAAATCTTTTAAGTGAAGAAGATACAAATGATTTGGAAAACCTTTTGCATTTGTATATAGTGGCAGATATAATCGATTTTGTAATTACAATCTTGAAAATTGTGCAATTAATTTTAAAATTATTATTACAAATTTTAAGGAATAAAGAACAAAATTAAAAAGCAGTTTAAAACCTGCTTTTTTTATGATAATAATTATTTTATTTACGCACTATATGCGGGAAATAAATGTTTATTTTAAATTAGAATAAAAAATGAAAAATTTTTACATAATATCTTTATGAAAAAATTATTTTTAATTTTAATTATTATTCTTATTTTTCCTCTCATTAATGTGGCTCAGTTTTCCTATGCAATTGATGGAGATGTGCTTGAGAATTATGTTGTTTACAATGAAAAGGGAGAAGTGATTTGCGAAAGAAGTTCGGTTGATGTCGGAGATAGTTTTATTACAAGCGACTACAGTGAATATGAGATAACTCGCGTTGAAAATCACAAAGCCTATGCTGTGCTTGTAAAAAAGCATAAAAAACCAAAGATAACTCCTAAAAAGGATATAATTCGAAGAAAGACCGCTCAGCGAGGCGAACTTAAAAAGAAAATTTGCCTATATATGACACATAATGATGAAAGTTATAGACCCAGTGATGGCTATGACAGCATTTATGGCGCGGGCGGAATTCATGACGTTGCAAAAAAATTCAAATTGACATTGGAGGGAAAGGGCATAGAAGTTGTGCTTGATGAAACATTGCATATTCCTCATAACAGTTCGGCATATTCTCGTTCCTCGCAAACGGCAAACAAATTGCTTGATGAGGAAAGGCCTGACGCCATGTTTGATGTTCATCGTGATGGAGTCAGCAGAAGTTATTATTATGTAAACGACGGCAAAAATGAATTTTCAAAGATAAGGATTGTAGTGGGAAAATCAAATCCGAACTTTGAGGAAAACTATCAATTTGCCCAAAGCGTTTTCGCACTTGGCAATGAAATGTATCCCTCTCTTTTTTCAGATATTTATCTAGGGAAGGGGCATTATAACCAGTCATTGCAACCCACCGACCTTTTATTTGAAATGGGCACATACTTAATTGAGAAAGAACTTGTTTATAATTCTTTGCCAATGCTTGCAGATGTTGTTGACACAATGCTTTATTCAAGCGTGATTGGCGAGGAAGGGAATATAGAGGTTGAAACGCAAAGCACTGACGACAGTCATGCAAGCATAATTCCTCACTTGGAAAAGGAGAATGAAAATGTCACAAGTCAAAAGAAAGGCGGCTGGATTTGGGCGATGATAACATCATTTTTGATGCTTGGAATTTTAATCACAGGAGGATATTTCCTTTACAAAAAGAGTAAGCCTGATATAAAATAAGCCTACATTGTCACACAATCTTTTTGCCTGCATAAATTGTAATATGCTTTAAGCATTTACAAAGGGGAAAATATGTGTGGAATATATGGTTACATAGGCGAAAAAAGTGTAGACGAGGTGATGAAAGGAATAAAAAGGCTAGAATATAGAGGATACGATTCGGCTGGGATTGCCTTTCAAAATAGAGAGAGACTTTGCGAGGACGAAAATACTAAAAATGGAGAAAATATTACATTAATAAAAAACAAGGGTGAAATCTCAAATTTAGAGAAGATTGTTTTAAACAAAAATTTAAAATCGAATGTGGCAATCGGGCATACAAGATGGGCGACACATGGCGAGCCCAGCATAAAAAATTCTCATCCTCATTTCAGCGGAGATGGGAAATGGGCAATTGTTCATAATGGCATTATAGAGAATTATCTCGAATTAAAGCAAGAATTGCAAACTCAAACAGAAAGCGATACTGATACTGAAATTGTTGCTCGCTTGCTTGAAAAATATTTTAATGGCGACGTGTTATCGACAATAAAAAATGTTTGCCACAAATTAAAGGGAAGTTATGCATTTGCAATAATCACATCTCATAGTCCAGACAAAATTTTTGTTGCTAAGCATGGCAGTCCCGTTGTCGTCGGATATGGCAAAAGCTATGGGGTTGTTTGCTCCGATATTAACAGCATAAAAGGCGAAAATATTTATGTTCTGGAAAATGATCAATATGCCATAATAGAAAAAGGGAAAATAAATATTTTTGATAAAAATCTTGTCGCGATAGATGTTGGGAAATTGGGTGCAGTCAAGAAAGTTGAAAGAAGCAAACTGGGCGATTACTCCCACTATATGCTAAAGGAAATCGATGAAATTCCATCAGCAATAAGAAGAACATTAAAAGAGTATGAAAATATTGAAGCACTTGAAAAGATTTTACCAAAAGAAAAATTCAAAAAATTTAAAAATATTTTAATAATAGCATGCGGGACGGCATATCACGCTGGTCTTGTAGGGAAAAGATTGTTTGAGGAAGAGGGCATTTATTGTGAAAGCGAGATTGCATCAGAATTTCGATATAAACCATTTATTGAAAGAAGAAAAACTTTGGCGATTTTTGTAAGTCAAAGCGGAGAGACTGCTGATACAATTGGTGCTTTGAAATTATGTAAACAACATGGACTTAAAACACTTGCAATAACCAATGTTAGAAATAGTTCAATAACCTTTGAAGCCGATTATTGTATTTACACAAATGCGGGCAGCGAAATAGGTGTCGCAAGCACAAAGGCATACAATTGCCAACTGGTGATATTCTATATTTTGTCGAAATACTTTAATTATTTTAAAACGGGAGATGAGAAGGCATATTATGACGAGATTAAAAACCTTAAAAATATTGCCCGTCTTATAAAGAAAAATGACATAAAATCCAAATGCGGCTATATTGCTCAAAAGATATATAAGTCGAAAAGCATATATATGATTGGGAGAGGACTTGACTATTTCATAGCGGCTGAGGCGGCTTTAAAGTTAAAGGAGATTTCATATATTCATTGCGAGTCTTATCCTGCCGGCGAGTTAAAACATGGCACAATTTCTTTGATAGATAAAAACACCTATGTTTTTGCATTTGTAACGCAGGAGAAAATAAAGGATAAAACCTTTAGCAATATTAACGAGGTAGTGGCACGTGAGGGAAAAATCATTTTGTTTTCGCAATTTGATAATTCCAATAAAAAAGTATGCGAAGAGATTAAAGTCCCTTTAGTTAAAGAAAGATATTATCCTTTATTTATAATTAACTACCTTCAACTAATATCATATTATACTGCACTTTTGCTTGGAAACAATCCCGACAAACCACGCTCACTTGCAAAGTCAGTGACCGTCGAATAGCAATCAAATTCGATTGCTATTTTTATAAAAATTCCATTTACATTTTTGTGCAACGCCTGTTTTTGTTAAAACGTATACCCCGTAAAAGGGCAAAAGATGAGGATTACAAGGGCAAAATCGAGGTGTAAAAAATAATTTAAAAAAATTTCAAAAAAAGGGTCTTGACAATCCCCCCCCCCCAAAAAAAAA
>CANQBU010000018.1 GCA_947589615.1 uncultured Clostridia bacterium
TGTGTAAACTTCGTCATCATTGTCATCATTTCCAACAAAAACGACATCTTTCGGCAAACAGTTTAATTTGTGGCAAAGGTCTTTTATAAACTCCGCCTTTCCTATATAATCGAAATTAGTGGCTTCAATTCTTTCAATCACTCCTTCATCGTCAAAAATCATCTTGTTTGCACTTATACCATCAAAGAATTTTCTTCTTTCTCCAAGCGCAGTTTCAATCCCTTCAACCATGCTTCCGCTTAAAATGTATAGTTTTGCTCCCCTATCTTTTAAGTATTTAAGCACGTCGTCAATCCCATTTATTATATTATATCTTTGCGCAAGAGTGATGAATTTATCGTGGTCAAATTTTCTCTCCCTAAAAAGGTCGCATGTTCTGTCGCACCACTCATCATAATCATATTTGCCTTCCCGATAGTCTTTGTAATATTTTTCATAAATGGAACTTTCTCCCACATCAAAGCCGCACTCTTGCCAAATCATCTTCCAAAGATTTTTGCTTTTATATGTGATTGTTCCGTCAAAGTCAAAAACTACCGCTTTCATTTCTCCTCGCCTTCATTCCTATCGGTATCAACAAAGAGCCATGTATAAAATTTTAAAAACTTTTGATACATATCGGTAAACTTCAATTCCTTAAATGCTTGGAGGGAGTGAAGATAATGCAGTCTTATATTCTCCTTTGAGGAATTAAATTTGTCCCAAGCATTTTGCTGATAAAGAGTGTCAAGATATGTCGCCCTTATATTTGAAAGGCAATCTGCACATTTGACCATTTTAACCTGTATAGGCGCATTTTTAAGTCTGCTTATATGCTCATTCTTGCGTTCGACATAGGGCAAACTTTTATCCTCAGTCAAAAGTCCCACCATGTTAGCAATTTTCTCCCCAAACAGTTCCTCAATCTCACTCAGCGGCGTATGGGTGTCCTCAACAACATCATGCAAAATCCCTGCAACTAGAGTGTCCTCGTCGGCGCCATTGAGTTTTAAAATTTGGACAACCTCATAGATATGGACAATATATGGAACGGGAGTTGTCTTCCTAAACTGTCCATCATGCTTTTTTGTGGCATATCTATATGCTTCAAAATATTTTTCTGTCATTTTTACACCTCTATGCTTGCATTATATCACAAAATATGCTATAAGTAAAATATATTAAACTTATATTTTTAATAAGAAGGACTTATGGATATAAATCTTAACTATTTTAAGATATTTTACGTTGTAGCAAAACATGGAAATATCACTAAAGCAAGCCAAAAATTATATATTTCTCAGCCGGCAATAAGCCAAACGATAAAAAATCTTGAAGATGCACTTGGGTGCAAATTATTTATCCGCGAGAAAAAGGGAGTCGCACTCACTCATATTGGAAAAAGAATTTATGAAAAAGTAGAATCCTCCCTTAAATCACTCGATCGCTTGGAAGAATTAGTTGATGAAGAAAATGGCGTCATTCGCGGCAGTTTGACAATAGGTTGCGGCACAAACATTGCCCGCCTTCTTCTCGCCGAGCCAATCGCAAAATTTGTCAAGGACTTCCCTGAAGTCAAAGTTTATCATGTCGAAAACCTTCAAAAAGAGATGTTTGAAAAGTTAAAAACAGGAGAAATTGATTTTGTCCTAACGCAAAGTGTAGATAATGTTAATTTCTCCAAAATTTCCTTGTCAAAAGAGAACTATCTTCTTGTCGCTTCGCCCAACAGCCAAAAGAGATTTATTAAATTGACCGATGGCTCTTATGCACAAAAAATTTTCGAAGAATTTATAGAGAAAAACAAATTAAACCATCTCCCCTACATTACTGTCGCGGGATATAATCTTGCAATTGAACTTGCATGTAGAGGGCTTGGAATAACCCTCGCTCCCCGATTTCTTGTCAAGAACTTGATTGATGAAGGGAAACTGAATGTTGTATTTGAGAATAAAAAACTCCCCGAAGTTGAATTTTGTTGCTACTACAACAAAGACATATTTACATCCGTCGCAAGAGAATTTATAAACTATTTATTGCCCCCAAGAAACGATTAAAAAGCCTCTCTACGATTTTTTAGAAAAACATTAAAAAAATTTTAATAACATAAATGATTGCTTGTCAAATAATTTTAATATCTTTTTCATTTGACAAAAATACTTTTATATGCAATAATGTAAGAATGATAACTAAAGAGATTCAAGTAAAAGACTATTTATCAAAATCCAAAATCGGTGCTTATGCTATAAATCCTTACATTGGTTGCCCTCACGCCTGCAAATATTGCTATGCCTGCTTTATGCGAAGGTTTACTTTGCACAGCGAGAAGTGGGGAGATTTTACAGACATAAAATTATGTCAAACGCCTATCAATCTTGAAAGAATAAAGGGAAAAGAGGTTTTTATTTCAAGCGTGACAGACTGCTATAATCCCCTCGAAGAAAAGTATCAAATTACAAGGAATATTTTGACTCAATTAATTCCAAGTGATGCCGATATTCAAATTTCTACCAAAAGCAAACTCATTTTGAGGGACATAGACATTTTAAAACAAATCAAACATTTGACAATCGCGATATCGGTAAACACATTGGACGAAAAATTTAAAAATGATATGGATAGGGCAAGTAGCATTGTCGACCGCTTGAAAACACTTAAAACTCTTCATGAAAATGGGTTACACACCGTTTTATTTATGTCCCCAATCTTTATCGGAATAACCGATTATAAGCAAATCATCGAAGAAACAAAAAGTTATATTGATGAATATTGGTTTGAGGATTTAAATTTGCGTGGCGGCTATAAAAAAGTTATTTTGGACTATATAAAATCAAATTATCCTAATCTCTATCCGATATATGAAGAGATTTACATAAAAAATAAAAAAGACAAACTTTATGCCCATGACCAAGAAATTATCTTATTTTGCAATCAAAACAATATCAATTTTAAGGCTTACTTTCATCATGAGGAAGTGATGAAAGAAAAGGTGCACAGGCGAGGAAATGACAGGTTTGTGCAAACTTCGCTTTGGAATTAAGGAAATTTACTTATGAAAAAAGAAAATGTATTTGTCAGACTTTGGAAATTTTACACTCCATATGAAAAAATCTGGTTTTTATCAATAACAGTTTTGGCGTTTTTATTCGCATTCTTATTCCCTGAAGAAGATGTGGGCGGAATAAACGGCAAGGTCATCATGGCTTTATATCTTGTCGATATATTTTCAAATATTCTCTGCGAACTTTTGATTTCAAAACAAAGCAAATGGAACTTTCTTGTTTCGCTTGTCGTCGAAGCAACAGAAATTGCAATTTGCATTGTCTGTGCATATAGATTTGCAACTATGGCGACTACAATCTTCTTCTGGATTCCAATTGATATAATAAGCTTTTTTGCTTGGAACAAACACCCCGACAAGGACAAAAACGAATTGACGGTTGTTCGAAAACTTAACGGCTGGGAAGAAATTACCGTTATTCTCGGGATAGTTTTGTGGACAATTGTAATGGGCTATCTGTTTTCACTTATAGATGTTGAAAACAGTATTCTTGGTGATAACCCAGCACTTATCAAAGCGGTTTGTTATATGGACGCCTGCTGCAGTGCCGTGGGAATGGCAAATGGGCTTTTCATACTCTTCCGATATCGAGAACAATGGCTGGCTTGGTATATTTCAACCTTCCTGGAAATTGCAATAAATATTATGTCTGGACAGTGGGTGCTTCTAGTTTTAAAGGCAGGATATCTTACAAACACCACTTACGGTTACATAAAATGGAATAAATACATAAAAGAGAACAATATAAAAATAACATCGCGTCCCAAAGCAAAAGCGTAAAATAAAAATATTATTAAAAAATAGGCTGAATCCCCGTGACTTAGCCTATTTTTATTTTAATTTATCTTATGTTATTTATTCTAAATCTTCTATTAATAATCATATATATTTGACCTTTTTCTTATTTTTACAATACAAATTATAACGATTATTGATAAGATTATTACGCCAGCAGCAATTGCCGAAAGGATAAATATCCATTTCATGCTTGACTCGTTTGCGATTGCAACAAATCCCAATTCTGACAGTTCAAAGATTACAGTGTTGTCTTGAAGTTTAAAGTCAACTTCGCTAAGTTTCTCATTGCCAACAAAAACACGTGCGTTTTCCCCATATCCAATCAACCTATTTATTGTGACCGAAACTGGAGCGTTTAGACTGTAATCTTCACCTCTCAATTTCATATTTATCGAAAATGCTTTGACATTTTTATAATTCCTGCCTAAAGAGAGATTCTTGTTATTTACAATCACCTCAAATGCTCCCTCACCTCCCAAAGAATTTAACAGATTTGAAGGCAGCAAAATTTCCATATTATCAATTTTGACTTTTAAGCTTTTAGTCTTGTCTACTTTATCAATTTCTATTCTTACAGTTGCCACACCGAGTATGGAATTAGTTTCAATCATATCAGTAGTTTGGTCAAGGCTTTTGATAACATTAAACGTTTCGAATATTGGCTTTATTTCTGTATCACCCTCAATCAAATCTAGGCTATCCCAACCAGTGAATTTGTAGTAAAGTTTGCTTGTAGTGGCTTTACTTGGCAGAGGCTTTCTTTCATCAAAATGAGGAATTGTGCCATATTCAACAATTTCCTGATAAATCACCTCACCATTACCATTAATCCAAGTGACGGTATAAGTTTTTATTTTTTGGTTAAAGCATGCCCTATATTCTGCATCGCAAGTCACATTAGCTTTTTCTGGCTCCCAGCCAATAAACTGATAGGAATATTGTATTGTCTCCTGTTTAGATGGAGTCCCATAAATATCCAAATTGTAACTTGGAACTTGATTGTAAGTATAATTTTCACTATAAATCACATTCCCATTTCCATCAATCCAAGTAATAGTGTATTGAATAGGCTGAGAAAAATAGGTTGCATTCAATTTTAAAATTAAATTTTCGTCAAACTCCTCAACAATATCGCCGATAGAAAGGTTTTCAAAGCTACTTTTCTCCCATGTTTTGAATAAATATCGCATTCCCTCTTTTTCATAAGAATGACTACATAAAGGATAGGAAATTACACTGTTAATATTAAAATCGACAATTTTAAATATGTCCCCATCATCACCAACAACATTACTTCCATCATAGTCATAGCCGTAGTAGAAATAAATATGATAGGTTAAGGGTTGTTGCCTGAAAGTAGGATAGTAGTTTACATTGCCTTGCACTGGCTGGATTTCTCCCCACCCATCGAAAATATAATCATAAAATTCATCTCGATAGTTTTGAGGCAAAGGCTTATTTTCGTCAAAGTGAGGAGTTGTGCCATATTCGACTTGCTCACTGTAAATTAAACTTCCGTCACGGTTTAACCATGAAACAGTATATTTTCTTTTCGCAAATTTATATTTGGCAACAATTATCAAATTGCCATTTATCACATAATTTTCGTCAATTATTTCACCGTCAACGGTCCACCCTTCGAAAGTATATTCATATTCGACGCTTTGTGTGCGAGACATATCCTCATCTGGCAAAATTATATGTTCGCCTTTCCGTGCGGAATTTCGGCGGAAAACATCGCCTTCGTCATTAATCTCCCCCGAGTTGTCATAATCATAGCCATAATAATATATAAGATTATAAATGATGTCGCCCGTGGTAAATTGCTTTGCAACATATGTCGTATCCATTTCAACATGGAGTATATCTTCAGGCCTAATTGTATACATATTATCGCCTTCAACATACCAGTTTTGCAATGTGTAGAGATATGAATCATCTTCATACGTCTTTGGAACAATTATGAAATCACTTGTGCAATATAAATCTTTTGAAATTATCGTAGCACCGTCAAATTTAAATGTGACAATATAAGCATTTGAATGAGTATAGACAATATAATTGCCAAACTCTCTACTAAAAGCATAATAGATTGGAGTAGACGTTGGCAAATGGTTTCTGTCAATATAAACATATCCCACTTGTGGAAAATCATTTGTTAAAATTTTGCTGTTATCATCAAGATAAATTCTCAGAATGGCATTGTTTTCGATTGCTTCCTTTTCGAGGACTTCAACGCTTTTTAAGTTTATTTCGCTTAGATCCATGCAATCGTCAAAAGCACCCTTCCTTATCGTTTTAACCTTATCGAGATTGATTTCCTTCAAGCTGTAGCATTGAGCAAAAATATTTGTAGGCAAGGTGTTTGCGTTCAAATTTTTTACTATCTCAAGGCTCAAGCAAGCTTGGAATTGACCACCTTCCTCACCCAAAATCAAGCAACTCGAAAGGTCTATTTCTTTTAGCCCTGTTCCTTGAAAAGCCTTCTTTTCTATGCTTATACAGGAAGAAAGATTTATTAATTCAAGGGCACAGCTTTCTGCAAAAGCACTTTCAGGAACGCTTTCAACCTTGAAGCCAGTAACCTTTGTAAGCCCGCTTTGATAGAAGGCTTGTTTTCCTATAATAGTGCAAGATTTTAAATTTATTTGCTTGAGAGAGGAACAATAATTGAAAGCATTATCACCTATCTCACGACACTCGCTTAAATCTATTATGGAAAGGGCTTGACAATTTCTGAAAGCACCGTCGTAAATCTTGACAATCCTACCCAATGCCACCCGCTCAAGACTTGTGCATCCAGAAAATGCAATTTGTTCAATTTCAATATCGATGTTGTCATCTTCAAATTCCATACTTATGCTTTTTAATGTGGTGTTACCGAAAAAACAACCCTCAGCGATGCTGACAACCCTATATTTTTGACCATTCATAATGTGGTATTGAGGTATATAAATGTATTCGTCGCTACCCTTGTATCGTCTTATGCCAATTTTCCCCTCACCCCTTGAAATAAACTCAAAGTCTTTAAGTTTAGGGGAAAGGAAGTAAGCCATTATTTTAATATCGGCACAAGGCATAGTAAAATATTCTACTCTTGTTATTTCCTCTCTTAAGCCTCTCGCCACAACGAAGGCACTATCAAGATAAAATCCCTCGCTAGGAATAAACTCAACATACACCTTTTGTCCAAAGGTTGCAAAGTCAATTTCCTGCCCATTTTCGTCTTTAACAATAATAGTTCCTTCGCCCTCGACTACAGTATCGATGCTGTATTGAATTTGGGTGTATTCGACATTAATTACAACATCTTCATCTGGCATCAAAAATGTATATCTTCCGTCTATTGTAATTTCTTGACCGTTTAAAGTTATTCGCATCAGTGAATATCCGTCAAGTTCATGCTCGACAATTATAACTTCTTCACCTTCGGTATAATAACTTTTTGGTGATATTATTCCACACCCATCAACATTTGAATTTATTGTGAGTTTATGCGATTGTTTTGCTTCATACAAATATTCTTCGATCAGCGTTTTCTCTTCTCCGAATCGATCAGTTAAAATAAATATGTAATAATATCTTCCCATAAACAGTTCATCAAGAATAAAAGGAGCATTTACATTTATCCCCGAGAAAGTTTCATCTTTTATAAGCGTATCATCTTGTTGACTAAAATTATCATCTTCAGATTTATAAACCTTTAAATTCAAATCATAGCCTGTCAAATTTACTTGCAATTGTGCAGCATCTATTCTTACCATATCGGGATTTAAAAGAATTGTTTCAAACCCATTAAAGAGGTCAAGGTTTTTATTATAACAATATATTTTCATATTCGCATCTGTTTGTTTCAGTGTTGTGCTATTATAACTAGAAAGATATGGTCCAATCATAATATATTGTAAATTACCCGATCCGCTTATAATCCACGAACCTAGCGATTTAATAACGGGCAATTGGATTGAGCGAAGATTGTTACAGTTTTCAAAAACATTGTTCCCTGCCGTTTCCACCTTTTTGCCATTAAAACCAACAATTCCGCTTCCGCTAAAAGCATATTCTTCTATATTTTCAACCGCATATGCCGTTATATTTTCACTAAAAGCCTTCGTGTTATGGAAGGAATAGGCTTGTATCTCCTTTAAATTTTCCCAGTCCAGAATTATATTTTCAAGTTTTAAATAACCAGAGAAGGCGTATTTTGGAATAGTTGTCAGCGAAGATAAATCGATTTCCCTTAAATTGAAACACTTTGAGAATGTTTCGCTTCCGTTATAGCTATTTGTATATGAGGAATATTTCATATTTGGTGAAGGCAAAATTGCAGTAAGTTTTGGCAAATGCAACTCTTCCAGTCCAAAACAAAATCTCGCAATTTTAGATGCACTTGTTGTGAATAATGTCAATTTTTTTAATCTGTCGCAACTCCAAAAAGGAAAGTCACCACAAGCAATATCAAAATCGCATTCAAAACTTGTAATTGGAAGACCATAAAAGACATTATTTGCAAGTTTTGTAACGGTTATGCCATTTATCACCCTTGGCAAAACTATATCGGTAAGGCCGCTATGATAACCCGTAATTACCCCCTGCGAGGTAATTGAAAAACCAACGCCATTATCATTTAAGGTGTGTCCGCTTTGAAGATACTCCACTTCATACATGGGGCTCATATCTATCGGTCTTGAATTCTCATCAAGTTTGTATACTATGATTTTTATTAGTGAAGATTGAGTAATTCGGACGCTGCCTAGTCTTGTTTCATTAATAAATGCAGGAATTGAGCCATCAGTCGAATATTTTACAATGTAGTTCTCCCCTGGATAGGTAATTTTTAGGTCAAAAGGAGTATCAAAAATATTTTTCCCAATCTCGCCGAAACTCAAATTTGGCGTTTCAAAAGCCTCATCTTCTATGCTTGCACTTAAATATGGAACGCCGTAACCATACAAATCGTCTTTGCCTTTGTCTCCAAAATCATAAGCATTTTCTTTGAGAATTTGCTCCACCTTTTGTGCAGAGAATTCATCGCCCATGTTTGTCGCGATAAGTGCGACTAAAGCGGAAGCATGAGGCGTTGCCATAGATGTCCCGCTTAATGGGACATATTTGAAGCCGCCAGACGAAGTGATAATTTCGTTAGAGGCATATTCGTTTGGCACGCAACTTGTTATTGCTGTCCCCGGCAAACACAAATCAACAACCGCACCATAATTTGAGTAATTTGCCAAAAAACGCATATTTTGATAAAGACTATTGCTTGAAAGTGCCGAGATTGTAAGTGCATTTGAACTTGCACCGGGGAACTCCGTTTCGGCATAATAACTTGAATTTCCGGCGGCAACAACCGTCAAAATATTGTTTTGATATGCTTGGTCAATAAAGTCTTTCATCTCCTTTTCGACCTCGCCAGCGCCCCCCAAGCTCATATTTGTAGCAACGACATTCAAATTTTGTTCTTGTTTAAGCTTAACCGAATATTCCATTGCCGACAAGATTCCCGATAATGCACCAAACCCAGCTGAACTTAGCGCTTTGACAGGAACAATTTTAACATTTTCAAGGGTTAAATCTACGATAGTCCCAGCGACATGAGTGCCGTGCCCATTATCGTCTTCAAATTGATAATCACTAGACGTATTTATACTTTTTGCAAAACTTTTTCCATATTCAACGGCAATTCTTCCTCTCAAAAATTCGTGGTCGGTGTCTATGCCGGTGTCAATTACAACAACATAAACATCTTTTAGGGATTGATGAGTTGTGCGAATGTAGTTTTGATAATCTTTCACTCCTAAAATGTCGGCTCCCCATGACAAAAAGTCTTTCCCCTGTTCGGTTTTTAAAGACTTTGTTTCAACTAATAAAGAATTTTCTTCGACTTCTTCAAGACCTACTTGACGGTCAAACTCAACGCTTTTAACTCCCTTTTTATTTTTAAACTCCTCTCCAGCTTTTTCCGCTTCTTCTCTTGAAGAATATTGCAATATATGTAAATCGCCAAGTCCAGCAGCAACGCTTATCGCATTGTCATCTTGGACTTTATAGTCCGACCTAACAATTAGGCGGCTATCAATTTTATCATCGTAAGCCTCGTTAATATTTTGAAGTTGAGATGTATAATGCTCAATATTAGCTTCCTCCAAAACATTATAGTCACTGCAAAAAAACAAACCCATAAACATTGATAATATTAAAACAAAAGAAATAATAAAATTAAATTTTATCAATCTTTTAAAATTATTCCTCATAAAATCTCCTAATAGTAGTATAACAAAATTAAAATAAAATGTAAATATTTTACTAATAATTTGTAATTTAATTAAATTATGCTATAATTCTTATATGACAGCCAAAGAAAAATTTTTGTTTTTTGATATAGAATGTTCAAATGGATACAATATATGCTCCTTCGGCTATGTCATAACCGACGAAAACTTTCATATTTTGAAAAAGAAGGACATAATCATAAACCCAGAAAATAAATTTCGACTTTCTTCCGTCGGACATAGAGCAAAAATAGAACTTGCCTATCCAGAGGAATATTTTTACAAGCAGGACAATTTCGCCTTCTACTATGAGGAAATCAAAAAACTTTTGAACAATGACAAATATATTATTTTCGGACATAGCACGCAAAGTGATATGTATTTTTTAAACTATGCATGCGAAAGATATAAATTACCTTACATCACTTTCCACTCCTTTGATACACAAAAGTTATATCAAACAATAAATGGTCAGGCCCACGTTTTATCTCTTGAAAAAATTCTTGAAGAACTAGAAATAGATCTAGGCAATTTGATTTTGCACAGAAGTTGCGACGATGCACATGCCACTATGCTTGTAGCAAAGGAACTTTCCTTTAAATGCGGTGAGCCAATTTTATCACTTATCCAGAGCCACCCCACATGCGAAGTTAAAGCCGAAAACACACATAAACACCCCGAAAACGCCTAAAGAAAATTTTTCTAAAAGGCTATTGAAATTATAAAAAAGATATGCTATATTATTATCGAGGATTAAACATGCTTAAAACAGACAGACTTATTTTGAGAAAATTTAATGACGATGATTTTGAAGATTACTATAAAATAGTGTCACCTTTTGCCAAAGATTTTTCTGATGAAGACAAGAAATTAAAGGCTTTTAAACTAGGCAATATTTCAAGTGACCTAAAAACAATTTTACAAGACAAAAACTACTCATTTCTTTTTAGGTTGTCTGAAATAGCGCTCGATCGAGAGAATGAGATGCGTTCATTTCAAACAATTTTAAAAAGCAATGGTGAATGTGCAATTTGCCTAGATTCTAACAAGGTTATAGGGAAAATTTCATTGCACACACCTCGCTATTATAAACCAGACGAATACTCATTCTCCACTGCAAAGGAAATCGGCGTGGTCATGAATGAAGATTTCAGAAATAAAGGCTATATGACAGAGGCTGTCAAGGGAATTGTCAAATATATCATGACTGAAAAAGATATAAATGCAGTTTATGCGAGAATTTTGTCTAGTAACGGCGCCAGCCTTCGCCTTTTTGAAAAATGCGGTTTCAAATTCCTTTATGAAAAAGAGGAATTGGTCTCTTACTCAAAGCAACCCGTCACAACAAAGGGAATAACAAAAGAGCAATTATCACCTTTATATGACGATGTAAACTATGAAAATATTTAATTTTTTAAATCGCTATGCTTCCCTTAAAAAGGGCTAATAAATATTTTATAGATTAATATTTTATCATAAATAATTTACATCAAAAAAATAATTTAAATTCATTAAAAAACAACAACCTATTTGAATTAAAGTTGTTGTTTTTTTTATTATCTTTCAATGTCTTGCCCGAGTTGTTTTGCTATATTTTCCTGAAGTTTGGCAATCTCGTCTTTTATGTTTTTCTTGTCAACGGTATTTCCCATATCTTGCTCGGTTAAATTATCATTTTGCTCATTGCCCTTTACCTTATAATAATTATTCTTGTCTAAGAGGCAGTTTGTGATTGCCATCAATTTTTCATAATTGAATGATCCAAGTTTGTTCTCAAGATAATGTGGGTCTTTTGTCATCATTGCCGTTTTGAAAACATCAATATTTTCATCAATTAGTTTTTGAAGAGGATAAATAGCCATAGCATATAATGAAATTGGAATTTTAGGATCGCCGACAAGTTCGCCATTTTGCTTCATTTTATCATGAATTTTCAATGCAAAGTAATCAGTTAAAACTTCATTTAACCCAACAGTTTTGTTTTCTGAAAATCCAAGTGCAACTCCAGTTTTGTAAACACCATCATCGCCTTGTGATGCTGTAATTCCGTGCAATAATTCGTGAACTAAGATATTATTTGGAAAGCCTTCTTTTATAAGCATGAAAGGGACAATTTTTTGTCCTTCTCTTATATGCAAGAGTGAGGCGTCAATCCCCAACATTCTTCCCGCATAATGGTTTTCAAACACTCTTACACCAATCTTTCTGCCTTCTCCATAGAAAGCTTCATTAAACGCTTGAAATGCTTCTCCGCAGTCCTTTATATAATGGTTATGCTCTGTAAACATCTTTATTGCCCTTAATGCCGAAGATGCCGATTTTGCGATGTTTTTCGCTTCATCAACTTTATCAAGGAATTTATATTTATTTAATCTGTAGGAAACAAATTTTGATAATTCGCTGTCAAGTCTTCTCTCAAAGGTTTCACGGCTCATAATATATGGCGTTTGTGTTACATAATTTGTAAGCAGTCTTTGAGGCGCATATTTTATAACCGAATATTCAGGCGCTACAATTTTATTAAACGTTGCTTCCACAACATCGCTTTCTTTAGGTGCTTTATCTAAATCCTTTCCCATTACTTCATGCAATATCTCGTTTTCCATTGTCCCCGGTTTTACACAGGCATCGATATATCCCCTCATCTCATCTTGAATAGCTTGGTTATAAACAAAAGGACGATATAGAATAAATGTTATTTTATTTATATTCTCGTCAATTTGTTTAGTATATTTTTCGCCAAAGAAGTCCAAATAATACTTTCTAAGAGTTGCAATTTTCTCATCGAAATCAACTTTTTCGCAACCACATGCACAACTTTTTACCATTATCCCTCCAATAATAAATCTATATTCATTATAGCATAAATATTTTAAAAGTCAATACGTAAAAGTCGGGATAAAATAATTCTTGCATATAAAAAATTTTAAAAAAAATTAAAATTTTATGGCACACAAATTGAAATTTTGTGATATAATCAAATGTTGACGAGTCCGATTTGCGTATAACAATGGAAACAGCAAGCGTGGTTTGTAAAGCTGCTGTTTTTTTACGGCAAAAAGGAGAATTTATGGAAGAAAATAGTATAAACGACAACAAATTTTTGGGCGAGGAAAAAATTGGGAAACTTTTGAAAATGTTTTCAATTCCATGCGTGCTTTCCCTTATAATACAAGCCCTATATAATCTTGTCGATCAAATTTTTATTGGCAACTCCCACCTTGGGCAACTTGGAAACACCGCCACTGGAATTGTTTATCCTTTGACAGTAATTGCACTTGCATTGGGACTTTTTATCGGTGACGGCTCTGCCGCTTGCATAAGCATAAATCAAGGCAAAAATGAGACGAAAGACACTCACAAAACAATTGGAACAGGTTTAACCGCCGCGCTTATTGTAAGCATGATTCTTGTGGGCATAAGTTTTATTTTCCGAAAAGGTATTTTAATTGGCTTCGGTGCAAAAAACGAAGAAGTGCTAGAATATTCTATTGAGTATTCGACATGGATTATAATCGGCCTTCCTCTATTTTTGCTTGCATGCGTGATTAATCCAATAATTAGGGCAGACGGCAGTCCAAAGTATGCAATGCTTTCAATGGCAGTCGGTGCAATAACTAACATTGCCCTTGACCCTCTTTTTATCTACGCCTTCAAAATGGGAATGAACGGTGCGGCACTAGCAACTTTTTTAGGGCAACTTATCACCTTTATTTAAGTGCGGCATATTTCTTTAAATCCAAAAACTTCAAA
>CANQBU010000019.1 GCA_947589615.1 uncultured Clostridia bacterium
CCAAATTTCGTCACCCGCCATGACATGTCCTGCCGTGATGTCCCATAGTCCAGCATTCTTTTCCTTTTTAAAAGAACGTTGTTGAAGCAAAACTTTATCATCATGAAAAATTATAACCCCGCAAGCCCGATGTCTAAGCCCGAGTTTATGAACAATTTTTCTCTCTTCACTTTGTCCTGTAAGATTTCCTTCTTCGTCAATAATATCTAATTTTTCCATTTTTCTCTCTATATAATTTCTCTTTTCTGTGTCAAAACACCTCTATTTTAGGTTTTTTAATAAAAAATTGCGTTTTTTGCACTTTTTTCGCCAAATTTACATTAATTTTCTTAAATTATTCACTTATTCGTATTATATTTGCATTTTCATCTTTGTCAAATTCTGTGCATGTTATTATAGTCTGGGCTTTTGCTGTAAACTTCAAAAGTTTGCGTCTACGCTCCTCGTCAAGTTCGCTTAGCACGTCATCGAGAAGCAGAAGAGGCTCTTCACCCGTTCGCTCTTTGATTATTTCAAGTTCGGCAAGTTTGAGGGAAAGTGCAACCGTCCTTTGTTGACCTTGTGAGCCATAAGATTTGACTTCGACATCATTTAAGAAAATATCAATTTCATCGCGATGCACGCCGCATGAGGTGAAGCCCCGTTTATAGTCTTTCTCTAGGTTATCATGAAGAGCCTTTTCCATTTGTTTATCATAGTCATCTCCCGAAAAGGTGCTTTTGTATTCGAGTCGAATTTTTTCCTTTCCGCTTGAAAGGTATAGTCCCGCCTTCTCGACAAAGGGCGCAAGTTGGTCAATAAGCTTCTTTCTTTCAAGGTAGATTTGTTTGCCGTAATCACAAAGGGCCTTATCCCAAATATAGATAGTCTCCTTTAAAACCGCCAAATCCTTTGTGGTTTTAAGTAATTTATTTCGATTTTGAAGCACTTTTTCATATCTTCCAAGCAAATAAAAATATTTTCTGTCCGTTTGGCAAAGAATGATATTCATAAATCGGCGACGTTCCTCGGGGCTGTCTTTGACAAGTCTCAGTTCATCGGGCGAAAAGAAAACGCCATTTACCGTGCTTAGCAGTTGTCCCATCTTTTTTATTGAAATATTATCGATTTTTATTGATTTTTTTTGAAATTTTGAGAAAAATATCTCAATTTTTACATCTCTATACTTTTTTTTTGAATTCGCCTTCAATTTTGCCGCCATCTTCTTCCCACTTTATAACCTCTTTTTCTTTTGATGTGCGGAAGGATTTTCCGATTATCATGAAAAATATTGCTTCAAGAATATTTGTTTTGCCTTGAGCATTTTTCCCAACTATTATATTAAGTCCGTCACTGAAATTGAATGTCCTGTTTTTATAGGAACGAAAATCTTTGAGGCGGAGTGACTTTATAAGCATAGATATTATTTTATCAAACTTTTGCAAAATTTACAATCATTTTAAACTTTGTAATTGACAAAATGCAATTTTTTTTATATAATCATATTGCACTATGGAGAAAATATGAAAGATTTAACTACACTTTGGAAAGCCGTGCTTGATAAACTTGAACTTACCGTTTCCAATGTTTCATTTATTATGTGGTTCAGACCCATTAAGGTTATCGACTTTGTCGACAATAAGACCTTGATTTTATCGGCAAACACGACTTCAGCAAAAAACCAATTATCTAGAAATTACTTTGACAAGCTCTCAGCCGCCGTCAATGATATTTTTGATACCGACGTTATGATTGAAATCCTAGACCCTACCGAAGAAATGGAATATATCAATCTTCACGGTGAAAAGAGCAGTGAAAAAGAAGTAAATATAAACAAAAATCCTTTCAATCCGAAGTATACCTTTGACAATTTTGTTGTGGGCGATTCAAACAAGTTTGTATACACTGCCGCACGTGCCGTTGCCGAGCATTCGGGAGTAAAATTCAATCCTTTATTCATTTATGGAGGGTCGGGGCTTGGCAAAACCCATCTTCTTCACGCAATCGGGAATTATTACATGGAATTTTTTCCTACTTTAAATGTCCGATATGTAACTTGTGAGCAATTTGTAAACGAATACATTGACTCTATCGGTTCGCCAAACAAGAACAAGGCCATTCTCGAATTTAGGACAAAGTATCGTAATCTTGACGTTTTAATGGTCGATGACATTCAGTTTATTTCCAAAAAAATACAAACGCAAGAGGAATTTTTCTACACTTTTAACGAGTTATACATGGCATCAAAGCAAATTATCATAACCTCCGACCGTCCGCCAAAGGAAATCGAAACCCTTGCCGACAGGCTGCGCTCCCGTTTCACAAGTGGATTGATTCAGGACATTCAGCACCCCGAATTGGAAACGCGTATTGCCATTTTGCGCAAGAAGTGTCAGATTGAAAAATATTCCATTGACGATGATGTAATTGATTACATTGCCGAGCATATTAATTCCAATGTTCGTGAGCTTGAGGGTATGCTTGCCAAGGTTCACTTCCTTGCAAACTTATCAAACAAGCCTTCCGCCACAATGGAAGAAGCGCTTGAAGCCTTCAATGGTCAGATTGAAGAGGACAAGAATGAAGGGTTATCGCCTGATGAGATTATCGATGCCGTTTGCAAGTATTTCGACATAACTAAGCAGGATATAATAGGCAAGAAAAAGAGCAAAGAAATCGTTGAGCCACGTATGATTGCAATCTATCTTATAAGTGAAATCCTCGAAATCCCTCTGGTATCTATCGGGAAAATTTTTGGAGGGCGCGATCACACAACCATTATGCATTCGCGCGACAAAATTGCCGACGAGATAAAAACCTCCCACAAAATACAGGGCTTTATCAGTGAAATCAAAAAACTCCTCACCCAGAAAACTTAGTTTTCAAAAGCCCAAGCGCTTTGCGATTATCGAATTGAATGGTAATTAATAGAATTAAGCAACGCTCTCTCTATTATAAAAAGCCCAAGCGCTTTGCGATTATCGAATTGAATGGTAATTAATAGAATTAAGCAACGCTCTCTATTATAAGTTTGTCAAATTTTTGCGGTCATGCAGTTTTTGCTTCAGTCTATAAAAAATCTCTCAAAGAAAATTGAGAGATTTTTTTTCTTTTATAACTCGCCAGCGAGTTCATTTATAAGTGAGTCGCGTTCATCTTCCCGCACAAATTGTTTTTCGTCAAAGGAAGCCTTTATTTTTGCAACATATTGTTTTTGAAATTTTCGATATTGTGCGTTTTCCTTTTTGAGGTTTTCATCTTTAATTCCAAATTCTTCAATCGCTTTTTCTATTTTTTCATTGATATCTGACAGTTTCGATAGATATTCATAGGCAAGGGCAGAAAGTCTATCCAGTTTTTCCTCTGTGATTTTATAATTTCTTCGTCCATCTTTGCTTGGAACAGGCACAACAAGTTCAAGATTTTTATTTTCCTTATCCATCTTTTTATCTTTTATTGTCAATTCGCCACAGCGCACAAGTCTGTAAAGATCAGTCATTGCCATTTGATTCGTAAAGTGATTTTGGAAATCAGTTTCTATACTGTAGCCGACCACGATTGGCAAATCTACAAGCCTATCTTCCTCTTTTTTGAAGAAAAATCTTTCTGTGCGGAGTCTTTGAATGCATGCCTCGGGATTATCCCTCTCGTAAGATTCCAAAGTTGAATAAATCTTTTCTTCCTCTCCCTCTTCCTCAATCGGAACATATCGGGCTTCGTCACCCATAAGATAGGTATCGACATATTTCCATGCCAAAATATTATTATTAAATGCAATGCCGTTTACTCGATAAAACTTTTTCATTTTTCCTCCTTATGGGCAGAAAAATCAGATAATTTGTTAAAAAAGTGTGTTTTTTGGCTTAAAAAACTCATTTTTTCCACATTTCAACATAAATTATTGATTTTTTAGGTGGTTTTTCTCCCTTTATTATTATATTATCTATTCTTCATATATTGTCTTTGATTTTTCATTTTGCCTTCTTTACAAAAAATTGCATAAGCTAGAGCGGTCGTTTAGTTATCAAAAAAGGCAATTATTTTGCCCTCTTTATATCTATATTACTCCCCGAACGGCAAGCATAATTCTTTATCTCTTATTCCTTCTCTACTTCCTCGTCGTCGTAATAAACGTCGTATTCCTCTTTTAAGTGTTCTAGTTTTTCATTTACTTTTAACAATGCGGCTTCAACTTCTTTGAATTGTTTATATGTAACTTGAGCAACTGGCGTATTTTTCCCCGTCCCGTTTAACTTTATTGTAGTTACAACTGTGTTTGGGTCTTCAGGTTGGGAGTTTTTAAGGTTTTCTCTGCCGCTATTTAATATTTCTTGCATTATATCATAGCTTAATTTGTAACTTTTGAAAATCATTCTGTTGCTGCCCTTCATGTGATTATCAAAAACGAGAGGGGTTTTAAGAATTGCCGAAGATTTAGCCCTTGCAACTTCATTCATATATTTAAAAAATTTCTCGTGAGGATATTCCTTTAGGCACTCTTCGATTGTATCAAATACTTTAACTTCTACCTCTTCCATTGTTGGAACAATCTTGCAGCGGTTATCAGGTATAGTTAAATGAGTTGTTGCACCCACTTTTGTTTGGGTATATGGCGTATATTCCTCTCTGAATTGTTTTGCCACTTTAAGGGAAGAAAATGCAAATGGCTTCCCTAAAATCAAATAAACAATTTTCATAATTACTCCTTATTTTTATTATATCAAATTTATCTTTATTTTGTCAATGCAAATTTTTGTCGGAATTTTTATTATATTACCTCTTCCTTATATTTACTCAGTTCTTCTTCTATTTCCTCATTTTTCTTCACCACTTTCGCGTCTTTTATATCTTCCTGCCCAGAATCTTCAAGTTTGTCAAATGTGCGGGAAAATATTACAAGTGTTGAAAATGCACTTGCAGTTATAACCGCCATTGAAATCGCCGCTTTCGACATTGTGCCAAGGGTCTTTTTAAGGCTTTGGTAGTTTTCGTCATCTTTCAATATGTCATCGATGAGGCTTTGTTTGTAATCTTTGCTTGCAAGTTCGCTACTCTGTTTTAAGTATTCGTTTTGAGTAATTTCCTCCTCAGTAAAAAGTTCCTTAATCTCATCTTGTTTTTTCGTGATGATTTCTTCAATCCCTGGCTCATATGAGGCGCGAACATCATACATTTTATTGTCGTATACCGCACATGTTATGCCAGTTCCAAGAGTTGCCAAAACACCGGCGCCTGTTAATATGACACATGTAATGGTCGGTGATAATTTGAGTCCACCTTTTATTCTTTTTAAAATTGATTTCTTCATATTCCCCCTCAAGCCAAACCTAACGTTTGACGGCTATCGAATTTTATGATATTTAATAAATATCAACCACATTCTCTCAAGCCTTAAGGCCTGGCTATTATCGAATTTTATGATATTTAATCAATATCAATCTCATTCTCTCAAGCCTTAAGGCTTGGCTATTATCGAATTTTATGATATTTAATCAATATCAATCTCATTCTCTCTTACTCTTAATGTTTGACGGAAAACTTAGTTTTCATCGTGAATTGGTAGTGCTTAAATCACTTATTCCCTTTCAACCTCTTCGGTATAGGTTTGAAGTTCCTTCTCGTATTGTTTTTCTTTTTTTACTTTTTTCTTTTCATCGGAGATCTCTCGTGCCTCGCCAAACAATTCAAATCCCTTTTTATACGTTTGATAAGAAAGGTCACTAAGATATCCCACTCCTAACAGGAGGGAAGAAGCACCAAATATAGAAAACAATGAGATATAGGACTTTTTCAATTGGTCTATTCTTTTCACTAATCCATTAAATTGCTCATCATTCCCAAACACCTCATTTACGGCTTTTTCTTTTAATTCGCTTGTATGTGAACTTTTTTCAAGGTTTTCTTTCATTTCCAAATATTCGCCATCAGAGATATCGCCATTTTCACGTGCCTCGTCAAGGTCGGCAAGTTCTTCGGCTGCATTCGTTTCAACAATCTCCTGAACCGTGTCATAGTTATAATATTTAGTCAGATCACCATCAGAAGCACAATATGCCATTACTGTGCCAAATCCGCCCGCAAGTCCACCCATTGCACCTGCCATCAGTGTTCCGACGGAAGCAAATAGCAATCCTCCGCCTATTCTTTTCAACAATGCTTTCATATTCCCTCCTTATGTCAAACCTAACGTTTGACGGCTATCGAATTTTATGATATTTAATTAAAGTTAAACCACGTTCTCTCTTGGGCTTACTTAGTTTTCATCAGTATCTCAGTATATTCTTTCTTAAAAATGCCTACACGAAGTATATAAGAAGTGCATAATGCACTACGACATTTCTTGTATCTCTTCTGAATATCCTTTTAATTCCTTTTGGAATTTTTTTTCTTTTTTCGCTTTTATTTTGCTTTTCAGTTTTTCTTCCTTTTCCTTGCTTTCAATATATGCCAGATATTTTCCTTCATTCAGGAGGTCATGTCCTTTATCTCCCATATTTTCGGCAAAGTCGGTGAAGTGTTCAACAACAGTAAGTATCATTGAAAATCCCCCAATTGATATCAAGGAAAGCCCCGCTATTTTTAATTGGTCCTGTCGTTTTACCAAGCCTTGATATTCTTCATCGTCCGCAAACACCTCAGCCGCAATTTTTTCTGCAATTCCACTTTTATTTGAGTCATCATTTAGTCTATGGAGTTCTCTATCATATTCCTTTTGGGTGATTTCGCCATTTGCAAGTTGGTCATCAAGTTCCGCTCTTTTCTCGGCAACGGTATCCATCACAATCTCTTGAACTTTGTCGCTTTCATAAAATTCTTTAAAATCATCATCTTTAAAAAAATAACCAGCGACAACGCCCAATCCTCCGCCCATGCCGAGGACGGCCGTTCCTATTAAACCATATACAGAGGCTAGTGCTAGCCCTCCCTGTATCTTTTTTAACAATGCTTTCATATTCCCTCCTCAAGCCTTAAGGCTTGGCTATTATCGAATTTTATGATATTTAATCAATATCAATCTCATTCTCTCTTACTCTTAATGTTTGACGGAAAACTTAGTTTTCATCGCTATCGAATTTTATGATATTTAATTAAAGTTAACCACGTTCTCTCTTAGGCTACTTAGTTTTCATCGCTATCGACGAGCCAGATGCTCGGCGACTAACCAAATTTAGTCTTAATCAGTATATTCCCTCTTAAAAATGCCTATACGAAGTGGATAAAAAGTGCATAATGCACCCAAACCAGATGTTTGACGGCTATCGAATTTCATGATATATTTTAAAAACTTAAATCGCACTCTCTTTTAAATATCACCCAAACGAGGTTGATAAAAGTGCATAATGCACTTCTCCTTAAAATTATATCATATTTTCATTTGAAATACAATACTAAAATTAAAAAAAGGTGCTTACTGCACCGAAAACTTAAAATTTAAAATACGAAATCTTTATTTTTTTGTAATTTCCAGCAATCCCAGGCAATCTTAATTCTTTTCTTGGGATTGACCTTCAATTTCTTCAGAATAACCTTCTAGTTCCTTTTTATATGCTTTTTCTTGCTTGCGTTTCTTCCTCTCTTCATTTATTACATAGGCGTCATCTCCTGCCTCATCAATCAATTCGCTCCCTTTATCGGCAAGCCACTCGGCATACCCAGTCCAGCATCCAAGAAAAAAAAGAACTACAGATCCACCAAAAATGGAAAACAGAGAAATGCATGCCTTTCCTAATTGATCATCGCGTTTTATTATTCCCTTATAATCCGCATCATCGGCAAAAACTTCATTTGCGGCATTTTTAGTAAGCTCTTTAATATGTGATTTTTGATTAAGTTTATCTTTCATCTTCACATACTCGCCGTCAGAAATGTCTCCGTTTTCGCGTGCCTCGTCAAGGTCGGCAAGTTCATCGGCAAGGGTCTTTTCCACTACCTCTTGCACCTTATCATATTCATAATATTTATCATACTCAGTAGAAAGACTGCCTAGAGCGATTCCTGTTCCGACTCCACCCACAAATCCTAATATAGGCACAACAACCAATGCGCCAGCAGAAGCGAGCAAAAGTCCTCCTCCAATTCTTTTTAACAATGCTTTCATCTTTACTCCCTTTTCTTAACCTACTTTTCTATTTCTTCAGTATATTCTTCTAGTTCCTTTTGATATGCTTTTTGTTTCTTTTTAAATGCTTTTTCTTGTTTGCGTCTCTCCCTCTTTTCATAGGAATAATCATCTTCTACTCCATCAATCATTGCGTCCCCTTTATCAAGTAGCCAATCGCTAAACCCAGAAAAATATTCTGCTAAAAAAAGAACTAAAGTGCCTCCACCGATGGAAAACAGAGAAATGCTTGCTTTGCTTAATTGACCATCGCGTTTTATTATTCCCTTATAATCCGCGTCGTCGGCAAAAACTTCATTTGCGGCATTTTTAGTAAGCTCTTTAATATGTGATTTTTGATTAAGTTTATCTTTCATTTTCACATACTCGCCGTCTGAAATGTCTCCGTTCTCACGTGCCTCGTCAAGGTCGGCAAGTTCTTCCTTAAGGGTGTCCTCGACAATCTGCTGAACCTTGTCATATTGATAATATTTGTCAAATTCAGAATCAATAGAACCATAAGCAATTCCCGTTCCGAATCCTCCCACAAGTCCTAATATAGGCACAAAAAGCGATGCACCAACTGCAACATGCAACAAAACTCCGCCAGTTTTTTTCAAAAATGCTTTCATGTTTCCTCCTAGCCTACCCTACTATTCTATTTCTTCGTAATATTCGTTCATTTCTTTAGATAAATTTTTTTCTTTTTTTCGCCTTTTATTTTCTTCAGAAATATAATATGCATCGTCAATCAAGTCGTCTCCTTTAGAGATCATTGCATCGAAAAGCTCAGTCCAAGCCCCCACTGCGAAAAAAGCGAGCGTTCCGCCACCTATGGAAAATAGCGAAATGCATGCTTTTTTTAATTGCTCATCTTTTTTCAATAATCCCTTATACTCCTCGTCATCGCCAAAAATTTCTTTTACCGCCTTGTCTATGAGGTCATCATGTGAATCCTTATCAAGTTTTTCCTTCAACTTTAAATATTCACCATCGGTTATGTCCCCATTTTCACGGGCCTGGTTAAGTTCGGCAAGTTCATCGGCGAGTGATTTTTCGACTATTTCCTGAACTTTATCATATTCTTCATATTTTTTAAATGAATCATCAGTAGCCCATTTTGCTATTCCCGTTCCTAATCCGCCAACAAGCCCAAGTATGCCAATAGCACCCGTAGCATATACAGAACCAATAATAAGCCCTCCGGCAACTCTTTTCAATAAAGCTTTCATATTTTTCCTCCTATCTTACCCTTTCTATTCCACTTTTTCAGAATATTCTTCCATTTCTTTTTGAAATATTTTCTCTTTTTTTCTTTGTTGTCTTTTCTGCCGTTCCTCTTCGCCGTCATCTTCAAGGTCTTCATCGGCGATTTCTTCTAATTTCTCAAACAATCCCGTTCCCCAACCTATTGGAAGTGTTAAAAGTGCGCCTCCTGCAACTCCGAGACAGGAATAACTTGCAATTTCTAATTGTTTAAGTTGTTTTAAAATTCCTTTATATTCTTTATCATCGGCAAAATACTCATCGGCGGCTTCTTCTGAAAGGTCTTTTCTATATGAATCGCCATTGATTTTTTCCTTCATCGTTATATACTCGCCTTCGGAAATGTCGCCATTTGCAAGCGCCTCGTCAAGGTCGGCAAGTTGGCTATCAATGTTATCTTGAACAATTTCTTGAACTTTATCGTAATTATAAAAAGGTTTTAATTTCGCTCTTGGAACGCCTTGTGCGGCATATGTAATAAAAGCGGCACCCATTCCCACTCCCGTGAGAATCCATGTGTTTAATAAACATTTTATAGCCGCGCCACGCGCCCTTTTTAAAATAATGCTCATACTAATTTCTCCACAAATTTAATTTTAATTTAACACTTCTTCGGTGTATTTACTCATTTCCTTTTCGAACGCTTTTCCCATTTTTCTTCTTGATTAATTTACTCTTCTATTTCTTCAGAATATTCTTCCATCTCTTTTTTTAATTTTTTCTCTTTTCTCTTCTTTTCTTTCTCTCTTCTTTCTTGCTCAAGTTCATAATCGATCCCACCATCTAACATTTCAAAGCCTGTGCGTATCATTTTATCAAATTGGTTTGCAAACAAAAACGTGTTAAGGATAAGTGTGCCGCCACCTATGGAAAATAGCGAGATGTATGCCTTTTTTAAGGAGTCGTCTTGCTTCAAAAAGCCCTGGAATTTCTCATCATCGGCAAACACTTCGGCGGCGGTATCTTTTGTGAGTTGATCATAATGAGACTTTTTGTCAAGTTGTTGTTTTCGATCAACATATTCGCCGGCAGTGATATCACCGTTTTCGCGTGCCTCTTCAAGCTCGGCAAGTTCGTCCTTAAGTGTGTCCTCTACAATCTCCTGCACCGTGTCATATTCATAATATGGTTTGTATTTTGTATCTTTAAATTGATAAGCAATTACAGTCCCAATTCCGCCAAGAATCCCTGCAACAGGTATTCCCGCCATTGTGCCAAATGCCGTTGCAATAAGCAACCCTCCTTTAAATGATTCGCTATCCATTTTTTCCTCCTTTATTCTAAATCTATATAGGCTTTATCGTTGTAATCTTTGTTGTTATCCTTCGTTTCCAAAACCTGTTCAACTGGATAAACCCTTCCATTTGCTATTTGGCTTGGAGAGATTATTTTGTAGTCTGCATAATATGGGACAAGCAATATTCTACCATTAAGCGCCTTCACATTATCCCATTCAACATTTTTGTTTAAATAAATTTTTCCTGCCTTTTCATCTTCTATGTTATCCCTCTCGCTCTTGCAAAATGCTTCAAGGACACCTTCTAAATATTCACTGTTACCAAGTTTTTTTACTACCTTTAGCTCCTCTTCCGCTTCTTCAACTGTGATCTTATCTCCTATCACATAATAGACAATTTTTTCCCAAAACTGTTGGTTTTTGCTAAGGTCTTTATACCAAACGTAAATACCATAAGTGGTTTGCGGAATACCTTCTAGGTCAAATATATTATCACTGTCCGAATACATAACCTTTCGTTCTTGCCCTTTTTTGTGATCAATATACCAAATTTCAAATTTATAAACCTCTTCGTTAATTAACATATTTCCTCCTTGATAATTTTTTTATTCTAGGGCGGTGTATGATTTGTCGTCTTCAATCTCTCCGCTTTTAACTTGCCCAACTGGATAAATCTTTCCATTTATAATTTGTTTTGGAGAGATATAAATTGCTTCCTTTGACCACCAAGATGATATTATCAGCCTCTCTTGAATAGAGTCTTCATTAAGTTCAATATTTTTATTTATATAAATTTTATCTTTTGGCTTTTGGTTGATATAGGCTTTAAGTGTGGCTAAGGTTTCATCTTTTACATTGGTATATCCGTCCGTTATTTCGATTTTGCTTAATTTCTCAAATTCCTCTTTTGCCTCTTCGGTGGTTATCTCATCGCCTAACATATATAGATTTTCAAACTCCCAATTGTCATCTTCACTACCGTTGCCGTTTTTGATAAGGTCTTTATACGCGCAAAAGATTTGGAAGCAAGATTGCGGAATATCCTCCAGTGCATAAATGTCACCGCTGTCCGCATACATTTTTCTGAACGGCTTTGCACCAATGTCTGCGCTGTTATAAAATTCAAATTTATAAATTTTGTCTTTAATAATCATTCTTGCTCCTTAATTTATTCCAGTTCCGTATATGATTTATCGCTATCAGTGCTTGGTTTTTCTCTTTCGAGGAATTTAAGTTGCTCGGGGTAGTAAATCCTGCCATTGATAATTTGTTTTGGGGAAATTACTTTAACTTTTTCGCACTCAGACGCTGAAAGGACTCTTATTCTTGAATATATATCTTCCTCATAATTGATATTTTTGTTCACAAAAATTTTTCTGTAGTCAGCATTTCTTATATCATTTTTCTCGTTTTTGCAGTAATTTTTAAGTCTTTCTAGAGTCCAATTTTTTAGGTCGGCTTTATGCTTTTGGTAAAAAGGAATTTCTTCCAATGTCTTAATTTCCTTTCCCGCCTCTTCTAATGTGAGTTCATCACCTACTATATATTCATCTTTGAGTTTCCAGCCATTATTTTTGGTTAGGTCCTGATAATAACAATAAATACTGTAAGTTTTCTCTGGCACATCTTCCAGTTCATAAATGTTGCCAGTGTTTGAGTATATATACTTTCCATTAAACTCTGACTCTGATTCCTCATTACCATAATAATCAATTAAAAATAAGTAAACTTCATCTTTGAAGACCATAGCATCCCCCAATTATACTATAATTATATATCATTCATCCCCTTTTGTCAAGCCCAAGCGCTTGGCGACGAGCCAGATGCTCGGCGACTAGCGAATGAGAGGATATTAAAAAAACTAAATTCCGCTCTCTTTCAAATATCACAAAACGCAGTGAATATAACAAAACATCGCACAAACTCGCTATTGTTCTTGCGTTCCTAAAAAGGTGCATAATGCACCCAAGCCAAATGCTTGGCGACTAACGAATGAAATGATATTTTAAAAAATTTAAATCCCCCTCTCTTTTCAAAATCATTAAACAACTGTGAATAAAAAAAAGGGTATAATACCCCAAGACTTAGTCTTGACCGTTAGCGAATGCGAGGATATTTTAAAAATCGAATTCCTCTCTCTTTTCAATATCATTAAACAACTGTGAATAAAAAAGGGTATAATACCCCAAAAAAGGTGTCTAAGACACCTATTCTAAATCTAAATATGATTTATCTTCTTCTCCATAATTCACATTGCCATGATTGATATAATTGGTTAAAGTTTTTGACAATGGTCGCTCGGCAAGTTTGGTCAAAATTTCAAGCCCTGCCTGTTTATTTTTTTCTTTTTTACTAAAGAAAACTAAGTTTTTCCCTAATGCATACGCATTTTGTGATGTAGGATTTGACTGGTATCGTTTTGCAAGTTCCTTGTGCGTTTGAGCCACTTCACGTTTAAACTGTCTCTCATCTCTTTCAACAAATTCGGACGCATCAATCGGAGCCCCTTCAAGCAGTTCAAGATATTTTTCCATCACATAAGGATTGTTGGTCTCTTTTGCTAGTTGATAACAAGCCTTTATCGCCTCAATCTCTTTTTTTATAACCTCGTTGCATAGAAACTTTTCAATTGTCTTTTCATGTCGGGCTTCAACTTCATCTAATTCCTCTGAAAGTCTGACATATCTAGCATTATCAAACATCAAATGCAAATGGTTAATTTTAAATTTTATTTCGTTAATTTCATCAATTTCATGATTATATTTTTCTATCAATGCCGCCAGCTCTTTTCCGCTCGGATCGGTTGCACAAAGTTTACGGGCAATGTTGAAAATATGATTGAAATTTCTGCTATGTGCTTTTTCGTCTGTTAGTGCGTCAATCTTAGCATTTGTCGTCTGTTTGTCGGCGTTAATAGCGATCACATAATATGCATTAATGGCGTTGACCTGTCCGAGTTCCGCTAGTTTTTCCATTTCATTCTCAATCTGGGTAAAGTCATTAGATAAAAATTGTCTTGTCCAAAGTGTAATAAAGTCATCATCTAATTCATCAAAGTTTGTTTCTATCATTTTTCTTTCTCCTATCTATATTATATACCATTCGCCCCCTTTTGTCAAGCCCAAGCGCTTGGCGACGAGCCAGATGCTCGGCGACTAGCGAATGAGAGGATATTAAAAAAAC
>CANQBU010000020.1 GCA_947589615.1 uncultured Clostridia bacterium
GCACGAGCATTTAAAAATGTTATGGACAAATTGGGAATTCCTTGCGTTCTTGTTCAAGGAGTTTATCGTCATAGCGTAAGCATCGTTGAATTGCATATGTGGAATTATGTGTATATTGATAATGCATGGCTTGGCGTAGACGTTACATTTGACGATTTAGATAAAAACATTAATGGTTCTGATGTTTCTTATAACTACTTTCTAAAGGGTGCTTCAATTATGGACAGACAACATGCTCCAAGTGCGGTTGTTTCTAAATCAAACTTTGAATTTGCTTATCCTGAGTTAAGCGAATTAAATTTTGGTGAATCATTTTCGAAATCAAATGAGTTATTCAAAATCACCCAATCAAAGGGTGAGCCTTTAGAGGATAAAAATGGGAATCAATTTTATTCAACGGACATCACTGTTAGTTTTAATTTAGATGGAGAATGGTGTAATTATACAAAATTAAAAAATAATGGCTATTATCTGTTAATGAAACAATATTATGTGTCTGATGAAGCTTCAAGCGCGGTTGAGGATTTAAACACAACAAAATGGGCTTATATAAATCCTGAAATTTATGATTTGCCAGAAACCGAAGACTCGATAAAACTTGAAGGAAACTCAACTGCAGTATATTTTGAATTTGCGGTAACGGACATTCCTGCAAGAGATCCTAGAACTATTGAAGGTGATTTAAACACCAATCCAAAGTATATGGAATATGTTATGGAATCAACAACATACTGTGGCGACCCTACAAAATTTTACGCAGAATCGGGATTAATTAAAGCCGAATATGGCGACCCATACTATGTTGCCCAACCATATATTAAGAAAGCATCACCTATTCAAACGGGAAGCTTAACAACAGGAAAGACATATCATGTAGAAGTATACTATGATGATAACCTTAAAATAAAAGACAAAAACATTTCATGTGAAGTATCACTTGTTGGCGAAACGCCATTTAATGAAGTCCTGCCTGACCTTGCAGATTATGTAAAAATAGAAAATTTCAAATGGGATCCTGAAGTCGATGCATCAAAAGTAGAATTTGATTTCACACCAAGTGAAATGTTTGCACATGATTCAATTCTTTATCTTTTCTCAATGAAAAACCTTGTTGGAGAAAAGAGCGGCAAAGCGCCAAATGATCTGATATACTATGTTACTCATGGATGTGTTGCCCATGCTTATGCTGCACAGGGTTACGATTGGAACTTATTTGCAAAGCCACAACTTCTTGAGAATTCAGACCTTTCAATGCAAGGTTGGGAAACAAAAGACGGTGAAGAGGTAAGCGATTTATTAAGACATAGACTTGCTCTTGTTGTCACAAACACAACTTATGAACAAGAAGAAGAAATGAATAAACTTGTAGAAGAAGCAACAGGAGGAAAAGAAATAAAGTCAAGCCAAACATATAATATAAGCTTAACTGTTTGCAAGGCTCAAGTTGTAAAAACGGGGGATAAGGTTCGTATATCTTTGGGATTCCCTACAGGTTACGGTCCTGATGATGCAGGTGTTACATTCAAGGCTTATCACTTCATGAGAGATGAACAAAATCATGTAACAGGTGTGGAAGAACTCGATTGCATAATAACCGAGTATGGTCTTATTATAACTTGTGACGCGTTCAGTCCATTTGAAATAGTTGCCATTAAAGCTGATGAGGAAGAACAAGAACCTGTAAATGTTATGAAACAAGTTATACTTTCAAGTAATTATGGCGGAACGGTTGTGGGAGATAATCAAAGCTCAATCATTTCTCTCGATGCCGAAGAAGAGGAATTAATAACGATTCAAGCAAGCGAAGGATATATAATCGAATCCATAACTTTTGGCGGCGAATCCATTGCATTTGAAGACAATAAAGAAGCACAAATAACTTTAAAGTATGATGAACTTACTAACCCTCAATCAATACTTGATGTTAAATTTATAACAGAGGTGGCGGCAGTAAAACAAGAAGAAATTGTTCATAGTACTTTGAAGGCCGCATACATTACTTTTGTAAATGGCGAAATAGAGCTTGAGCCAGGAGAAATGCTAAAGATTGCTGCAAACGTTGAGGCATTTGGAGAAACAAACACTTACATTTGGTATAAAGACGGCAAGCAGGTCCAAGATCAACATGATAAAACATTATTGATAGAAGGAGTAGCTGAAGAAGATGCAGGGAATTATAAACTAGTAGTTGTCTCAAGTTTAAACAATCAAAACATAAGCACGGAAAGTGCAAGTGTTAAAGTAGTTGTAAAATCGGCACCAGCCAAAACGGATAAGACTCATCTAATTCTATATTTAGTAATATCGATTTTCGCAGCTGCAATTCTAATATTTGTATTGCTACTACTATTGCTCGCTTTAAGAAAAAGAAGTAAAAACAAATATTTGACAAAATAAATAATGAAATGCACTATAAAAGTTAGCCACTTTTTAAATAGTGCATTTTTTGTTTGCAATTATTTTTGCATTCTAATTGTATCTTTTGTCTATTGTTTGATAATTTTATAATGATATGATATAATATTTACGAGGTTTGAATGGAGAAACAGAGAGTATATTTTGTAATTGATATGAAATCGTTTTTCGCTTCTGTTGAATGTGCTGAACGAGGACTTGATGCTCTTACGACAAGATTGGTTGTGGCGGATAAAGAAAGGACTGATGCTACAATTTGTCTTGCTGTTTCTCCCGCAATGAAAGAATTGGGTGTTAAAAACAGATGCAGGCTATACGAAATACCTAAAAATATTGATTTTATTGTTGCTAAACCACGTATGAAAAAATATATTGAATATGCTGCTGAGATTTATGGTATTTATTTAAAATATATTGACAAAAACGACATTCACGTTTATTCAATAGATGAATCAATAATTGATGTTACCGATTATTTAAAAATTTATAATTTAAAGGCAAAACAATTTGCAACAAAACTTATGAGTGAAATATATGATAAATTGCACATACCATCAACGGCGGGGATTGGTAGCAATATGTATCTTGCAAAAATTGCACTTGATATAACGGCAAAACATTCACCAGACAGAATAGGGTGGCTAACTGAAGAAAAATTTCAAAGAGATTTGTGGCATCACAAACCGCTAACAGACTTTTGGCAAATTTCACATGGAATTGCCTCTAGGCTTGAAAAATATGGAATATATGATATGGCAGGGATAGCAAATGCCAAAGAGGAAATTTTATATAAAGAATTTGGAATAAATGCCGAACTATTGATAGATCATGCATGGGGAAAAGAAAGTTGTCTAATGAGTGATATTAAAAATTATAAGACAAAGTCAAAGTCCATGTCTACATCGCAGATCTTGCCAAGTAATTATAACTTCGAGAATGCTAAAGTAGTAATGCGTGAAATGGTGCAAAATGGTTGCTATGAACTGGCGAGAGAAAAGTATGTCACTGAGCTTGTATATTTATATATTGGTTATGGAGATAATAAAAGTTCAGGCACGAAAGGAATGAGAAGAATGAATGCGGTAACCAATTTATTTTCATTTATTGGTGAATATTTCGATGAAATATTTGAAGAAATAGTTGATAAGAAAAGACCAATTAGAAGAATTGGTTATGACTTTGTAAACCTTTTGCCTGAGGAATATGAAAGATATGATATGTTTGCTGACATGGAAAAGATAAAAAAAGAAAAGAAGCTTGTGAAAAGTGTTCTAAACCTGCAAGATAAATACGGTAAAAATTCTATTTTGAAGGGCTTTGATTTGTTTGAAAAGTCGACCCAGATTGAGAGAAATAAGATGATAGGAGGGCACAATAGTGGAGCGGATGAAGATGAGTAGAGCGGATAGAGCAAAGCAGTTTGCTCCATTTGATGCACTAAAAGGCTTGCACGATGCACTGAGAGTTAAAGAATATGAGCATGAAAGAGTTGTAAAAGGTGAGTCAAGCGAAGAAAAGGCGACCGAGTTGTCTAAAATTCTTATAAATTTTGAGAAAGATGATGAAATGTCAGTAAAATTTTATAAAGACGGGCATGAGTTAATATTAATTGGAAAGCCTGAACTTGATATTGATAATAGAATTATTTTAATCAACAAGACTTCTATAAACCTTGATGATATTTTAGATATTCAAATTAGAAAAAAAGGATAAGATTTTGCTTATCCTTAATTTATAATTCCACCATCAACTTTGAGAATTTCTCCGGTGATAAAACTTGCTTCCTCACTTGCTAAAAATAAAAATGCATTAGCAATGTCAATGGGTTCACCCATTCTTTGCAATGGTATAGATTTTATAATTGGTTCAATCATATTATCAGGTAGATTTCTGACCATATCGGTTTTGGTCACACCGGGTGCGACAGCATTCACTCTTATTCCATAAGCTGCGAGTTCTCGTGCAAGTGATTTTGTTAAACCGTTAATTGCAAATTTACTCATTGGGTAGAGACAACCTGATTTTTGACCATAAAAACTCACCATAGAACTGGTATTTAATATAACTCCTTTTGTTTCTTTTAGATATTTTACTGCCACTTTACAACATAGAAAGGGGGCTTTAAAATTAATATTGAAAATATTATCAATTTCCCTTTGCGAATAGTTTTCTAGTATTGTATTTGATGAAACTCCGGCATTATTAATTAAGACATCAATTCTTCCGAATTTATTTTGTATTTGACTAAAGGCGTCATCAATTTCACTTTCCACTGTGAGGTTGGGATAGAAACCAATTACTTTTCCTTCGAATTTATCTAATTTTTGTATTGCCTCATCTACACTTTCTTTTCGAGAACCGAATATTGCAACTTTGTAATTGTTTTCGAGGAATAATTTTGCCGTTTCAAAGCCGATGCCTCTTGTTCCTCCGGTTATTACCGCTACTTTTTCCATTTTTACTCCTTAAATATAGTATAACATAAAAAATAAAAATTGTCAAAATATTATAATTCATTTGTCAATATTATTTAAATGTGGTATAATTAATTACAGGTGAAGTTTTAAGGTGAAATTGCATATATCTTGTATTTTGACTGATAAACAAGCTACAAAAGATTGATTAAAGAGGTGAAAATGAGAATAGTTTATAAGAATATTCATGCGATAACTATGCATACTGTTGCAACCCTTGTTGATGTTATATCGACTATCCCATATAATAACATGAACGAGGAACGAATTAAAATTTTCGAAGATATGGTAAAGAACAAGGAAGATGTGGTAATAATTCCGATAGAATACAGCATAGAGCATTACAGAGAAAAGCAAGATAAAATTGCCTCTTATTGTCAATATAGTGCAGTCGCTGTCGATGAGGAAAACAAGAAATTAAATGTAAGTTACAATTGTTTGAATAGATGCAAGATTGTAAAAATTGATATTATAAATAATTCAATTTATGTAGATATAGAACTCTTGGACAGACAGCAATTTTTACCTGAGCATGAAAAACTTAGGAATGATATTTTTGAAAGATTTAAAGAGTATTTAAAGTATGATAATGTCAATGTAGCAACAATCGAGGCTGTAAAAAATGCAAAGGATATAGACTTTTTAATACAAGAGATTGCGGTATCATGCAGATTTGAAGTGCAGGCGAAACGTAAATTGCTTGAAGAACTTGATGCTACAAAGCGGCTTGAAATTTTAAATTCAGAACTCGAAACAAGAATTTACGAACAAAAATCGGACAAAGGTCAGAACACATTTGCATATTATAAAGATAAAATCAATGAATTAAATTTGTCGGCAGATGTAAAGCGTATTGTTTATGATGAACTTACAAGACTTAAAACCACAAGACCGGGACAAGCGGAATATGGAAACATTGTGGACTGGCTTGATAGGCTTGTTGCGCTTCCATGGCAGACTGTCAAGGAGGAGAATAAAGATATCGAATATGCCAAAAAGGTTCTTGATGAATCACATTACGGCATGGAAAAAATAAAACAAAAAATTCTCGATTATATAGCTTTGCGTTTAATAAGCGGAAAAAATCAAAGCCAAATAATGTGCTTGTATGGACCACCGGGAGTTGGCAAAAGCACAATTGTAAAATCAATCGCAAAGGCATTGAATAAAGATTATTTTAACTTTTCTTTGGGAGGAATTTCTGTTCCTGAGGAGATTGTGGGAATGAAAAGATTTTTCTTGGGGGCAAAACCAGGAAGAATTATGGAAGGTATAACCCAAGCAGGCAGTAAAAATTGTATTATACTATTAGATGAAATTGACAAGATGAGCCAACAGTCAAACAGGGGTGACCCATACAGTGTATTGCTTGAAATTTTAGATAGGAATCAAAATAAAGAATTTAAAGATAGGTATTTTGATGTGCCTTTTGATTTAAGTCAAGTTATGTTTATTGCTACTGCAAATGACATTACAGCAGTTCCTGAACCTTTAAAAAATAGAATGGAAATAATAAATATTGAAGGTTATTCATTAAATGAAAAAGTTCATATTGCAAAGGAATATATTTTAAAAAGGACTTTAAAAGAAATAGGAGTTGATGAAAATCTTGTTACGATACAAGATAAAACTCTTCAAACCATTATTGAAGATTATACATTTGAAAGTGGTGTTCGTCAGTTAGAAAGAGCGCTTAATGAAATTTGCAAGAAATATCTTATAGGTTTGCAAATGAAGAATCTGCCTATTGCACCGAAAGAAATAACACTTGATGAAGCAAGGGAATTTTTAGGCGAGGACTACTATGAGGAAGATTACAATTTGGCTTTCGAAGGAGAAGTCGGCGTTGTAAATAAGCTTAGCGTTTCGGGATCAACGGGAAGTGTGTCAAGACTTGAAATAGCCCTTGTTAAAGGAAATGGAGAGCAAATTTTATCCGATAACTTAGTTGGAACGGCAAAGTGGACATTCAAAACTGTTTTTGGTTTGGTAAAATCTAAGTGCAAGGAATGGGAGATAGATCCTGCGGTTTTTGAAAATAGCAATTTTTATATTCATTCTCCACATCATGCAGTGTCGCATGATGGACCGTCCGGAGGTGTTGCCGATGTTCTGTGTTTAATTTCAGCAATTAAAGAGATTCCGATAAATTATAGATATGCCTTTACAGGGGAAATTTCATTAAAAGGGAAGGTTCTTGCTATAGGGGGCATTAAAGAAAAATTGCTTGCAGCACAAAGAAACAAGATTGAAACAGTCATTGTTCCGCTTAAAAATAGAAAGGACATCGAGAAATTATCCTCCGAGATTGTCGGTGATATGAATATTAAATATGTAGACAATATCGAAGAAGCATATAACTTTGTTTTTAAGGAAATTAATTAAGGAGAAAAAATGGAAAGATTAACAGTTCAACAACAAAATAATGCAGTATTAAGTTTTATTAATTGGCTTAAACATCCAAATGAATTAGGAAAAGAGCCTTATTCTATTGAAATAGAAAATTTATTTGCCTTAGACAATAAAACATATGTTATTTTAAAGTTTCAGGCGGAAGAGAATTCCCCATGGCTTTTTGGTGTGGTTGGTGGATATGAAGTAGGACAAGTTCAGCATGGAGGTCTTGTTTGGAGTGAATTTGAAGTGTTTGATGAAAACGCCCAACAAAAATGTATAACTTATATAAAAAATTACAATGATAGAATGCGAGAATATGAAGAAAACAATATTTTTGTAAAATTAAATAACCTCTCTGAACAAAAGAAATGGGAAGAAATAGTAGCCTTAGTTGACGAAAATATCGACAAATATAGATATCCGAGAGAGGAGGACGGCAAAAAATGTTTGCAATATCCTACAAAACTTGAATTTGTTCGATATTCAATCCAACACCAAGGAGAAAATTTTAAAAGTGTGCCACATGATGAATTTTCTCTGCTAGACAGAAAACTTTTTGCACTTGTGGAGCTTAAAAGATATGATGAAGCAAGAATTCTTGTAAATGAATTATTGGAAATAGCTCCAGATTGCATAAATATTCTCTTTGAGCAAATTGAAATTGAGAAATTTCAGGGGAATTTGGACAAAGCAGAGGAATACATTAACGCAATTTATTCAAAAATTTGGAATTATTTGGCGTATGCAAGATATTTAAGACTTGTTTCATGGATTTGTATAGAACGCGAAGATTGGCAAATGGCAATCAATGTTTTAAACTTATCGCTTTTCTATAATGATTCAGATTATGCTTATAATTATGTGAATAACGAATTAGGTTATATAAAACAAAAAAATAATTTAGATCAAATTCCGCCACGCCCAACTTTTAAAGAAATGATAGATTATCTCAATTATAAAGATTTCCCTTATGCACCGACAGAAGAGAATCAAGATATGGCGATGAGTTTGTATGATTTTGTGCTTGTCACAAATGATGAGCAACAAAAGCAATTTGCCAGAGATAATTGTTACTTTATGAATTTTGGTTCTAGGGGAGCAGTTAGAATGGTCGAAGTAAGTGCTTTAACTCCAAATAAATTTATTTATAATGTATTCTATAATTTTGGTTATCAAGTTGACAAGAAAAATAGAGTTGAATTCAATCGCGAAGCAAGAAATTCCATGCCGGCTAAATACTTAAGCGAAGAAAATGGGGAAGCATTAATAGATGTTGTTAAAAAGAATGAAAGCATGGAAGAATTTGTTGAAAACTACAGAAAAGGTCTTGAAGGGGAGATTATTGAAGATAGTTATTTGGTATGTGCCAATAGTAGAAAAGCTTTTAAGTTTTTAGTTAATAAAGATGGATTTTTGGAATTAACTTATTTGTTTGAAATTAATCCGAATGATGTATTTAAGATCACAGCCTCAGTCAATGGAAATCATAGTCCTTTGGAAGGGGATATTGTTGGAATTGTAAGCACTTTTGAAGATTTAAGAGTTAAAAAATAAAAACACTAAAAATTATTTGCATATTTAATATGATAATGATATAATTAATGTGATAAAAAAGGAGAAATTATGGATTGGAAAGGAATTTGGAATGAGATCGTAAATTACTTTAAAACGAACAAATGGAATATTTTATTATTTTTTGCAGTTCTTTTTATTGGAATTGTCGTTATCAAGTTATTTATAAATGTCCTACGAAGAATATTAAATAAGACAAGAATGGAAAAAATTGCGGTTGGATTTGTTGTAACTGTGATTAAAGTTCTGCTATACTTATGTTTAGTTTTAGCATTATTAAGCATAATTGGCGTGGAAATAACAGGAATATTAACAGCGTTCAGTGCATTGTTATTGACTGTTGGCTTAGCATTGCAAAACAATATTGCAAACCTTGCAAATGGAATTATAATTGTTTCAAGTAAAATGTTTAAAAAGGGAGATTACATTCAAGTAGATGGAAAGGAAGGTTCAATTTCATCAATTAACTTCCTCTTTACAACACTTATCACACCTGACAATAAAAGAATTACAATACCTAATTCTTCAATTGTAAATGGTGCTGTTGTTGATTACGACAGTCATGTGACAAGAAGAGTTGACTTTAAATTTACCGTTGCTTATGAAAGCGATGTGGAGCTTGTAAAGAAAATCGTAAAAGATTGTATGATTTCTAACGGAAAAGTTCTTTTAAACCCAGAACCTTTCTGCAGATTGAGTGGAATGGGGGACAGTAGCCTTGAAGTAACAGGAAGATGCTGGTGCGACAGAGAAGATTATTGGGACGTTTACTTTGATACAATGGAAAGAGTCTTCAATGAATTAAAGAGAAATAAAGTTTCTATTCCATTTAATCAAATTGAAGTTAGAGAAAGAACAGACGAACCACCTGTTTATGTTGTCGGAGATGGTCTTCCTGAAAGAGTTGAAAAGGTAAGAGATAATCATCATACCATAAACTTAGAGAACGCAAGCTTATCTGAAATTTTTGCTGTTAGACACGGAGAAAAGAATAAGAAAGTAAAAAAAGGTAAACAAAAAAAGAACCAAGAAATAAAGGCTGTTGAGGAGAAAACTGAGAATATAGAACCAATCGAGACCACTCCTACAACCGATAAAACTGGTGATGGTGACAAAGGTCAAAAATAATGTTTCATATTTTAAGTTTATTAAAACATAAAAATAATAAAAAACAACAGATTTTTCAAAAAGATGAAGACGGAAGGGCTTTGATTGATATCTCAATAGAAGATAAAAGCGAAGTCCTTTCTCCTTATCATGTAGATAAGATGCAAGTAATAAATGGAGATTTTGCCGAGATGCTAGATAATGTGATTAAAGCGATACCGCCAAAGCAAGCAATTCACCTAAAACTTCATTGTAAAAATCTTACTAACAAAGAAAAAGAGACCTTTGCACTTGCAATAAAGCGTTATTATGAAAACAAATTGATAAATACACAACTCCTGTTTAAAAGATACATGATAACAGTAATTTTAAGTATTGCTTTATCGATATTTTTCTTTGTGGCATTATGGCTTACTGAATTTTTTAACTTCCATTGGCTTGTTTTTGAAATAATAGATATCTGTGCCTGGGTATTTTTATGGGAGGCGATAGATGTCTTGGCATATGAATGTGTAAGCGTTAGACTTGAAAAAAGAAGAATAAATAACATGTGTAAGTGTAAAATTTCATATAAATAAAAGGGCATTAATTAGTAATCCACAAAGATTGCTAAAATCAAATGTCCTTTTTTAATTCGTTTTTCCAAACTTCTTCATTAAACCTCACATTTGCTGGGCTCGTTGATGGCATTTTTATAATAGGTATATTTATTGAGAAGTTTTTAGTTAAAATTTTATATGCAAGGCTGCCGTTACAGAGAATTTTTTTAATGTTTGAATATTTATGTAATAATCCTTCGATATCGCTGAGAATCAACTTGGATTTTTCAAGTTCGCTATCGCTTGAACCTTTTAAATCGCTTTGCGAGGCAACGTCCCACAGGGCAATTTTGTTTAACTTGCATAGATTGATTTTATCTTGTATATCTTCAACAATGGGGCTTTCAAATATGTTTGACAGTGCTGGCCAAAATCGATTTTGCTTATTTGCGTAATAAAAATTATTTTCCCTTGATTTTACAGATGGAAATGAGCCGAGAATAAGAATTTCACTATCTTCAAACACGATTGGAGAAAATCCTATATGATTGCTTGAGTTGTTGTCTTGCATTTTTCACCTCATAATAATGATATTATATTAAAAATATTTTTGTCAAATATTTTGCTGTTTTTTATAAATTTGATATAATAAGAAAGGAGGTGAAAATGAATATTGCAATAGATGGTTATGCTGGAAGCGGAAAGAGCTCAATTGCTCATGCATTGGCAGCAAAATTAGGAATAAAAGTCTTGGATACCGGGGCGATTTATAGAGGACTTGCTTGTGCTTACCGAGATAAATTTGGCATAAAAATTGAAGAGGATAAAGTTCAAAAATTACTTGAAGTCTTAAAAGTTGAGGTTGTATTTGAAAATGAAATTCAAAAGGTTGTGATAAACGAAAAAGATTACACTCCTTTTTTAAGGGAAGAGGAAATATCTAATATGGCATCGGTTATTTCTGCCTATAAACAATTGAGAGAAAGTATTTTGCATATTCAAAGACAATTTGCTCGTAATAATGATTGTATACTTGAGGGGAGGGATATCGGAACAATCGTTTTGCCAAATGCTGATGTGAAATTTTTTATTACTGCAAGCGTTGAGATAAGAGCAGAAAGAAGATTTTTGCAAATGAAGGGACAAAGCGATAGACCTTCGATTGATGAAATCTTAAAAGATATAAAAACAAGAGATTATAGTGATGAACACCGCTTAGTGGCGCCATTAAAAATTGCTGATGACGCTATAGTGATTGATACGAGTAACACCACAATTGAGCAAGCTGTTAATCAGATGACAGAGATTATAAAGAAAAGGGCTGGCAAATAATATAAAGTTAAAAAATTTCATTCAATTTAAGTAAAAAACGATAAAAATTAAGAAAAATTGTTAAATTTGTTCAAAAAAGAAGCCAAAAATTAATATTAATATAATTTAATAAAAAAAACACAAGCATGTAATTGAGCAAACTCTTTTGTTGATCATTTCTTGCTTGTGTTTTTTTGACTTATTCTGCAATAGATTCATTGCATTCCTGAATTTGTTTTTTGTGATCATTTATTTCAATTTGATAATATGGTTTTCTTGAAGGCCTTGCTATTTTCCCAGAAAGCACTTCGGCAGGTGAGTATGGTAAAGCATCTGTAGTATAAGGTGCATATTTTTTTTCGACGTAAGCTATATGTCTTCTTATATAATCATTATATTGTTTAATAGATTTGTCGTAAATGAAATCTTTTTTATTAAGGGTTACTAAAATTTTCCCCGTTATACTCGCTTCTGCCGCCATCGTTGAATCACCATAAAATCCTAAAGAATTTATATCAGGAGCCATTTCCTTTGTATCAGGGGCTTCCATTTTCTCTTCTTCTCTTTTTGTTCTAAATTCTAATGCAATTTCATCTATTTTATCACGTATTTCTTTATCAAATGTAGCTGGGAAAGAGCAACGATCAAAAAGGGCATCAATTTTGCTTTGTTCAAATTTTACAAATCCTTTAGTCGATTCGGAGTCATTATCAGCTTCATGGTTTAATATCTCGGCATAAGCGGTCGTTGAAACAGAGAGATCATATTCTCCGTTTAATGCACCTTTGTAAATAAGCCCCATTTGGTAATTATCAGCAAGCAATTTATAATCTTCTCTTGCTTGGAGATAATAATTATAAGATTTTGAAGCTTGTTCACGCATTTCTTGAAATAATTGTGCTTTCTTTAAGAATAGGTTTTTTCGATCTTCGGAAATTTCTCTTATAAATTCATTGCCATTTTGGTCATAGAAAATGCCTTGTGAATTTTTAATATAAGTTTCAATTTTAACTTTGGCAAGAGCATCTATAGATGTGGCATAATCTTTATAAAAATCAAGTTTTTTTTCAAAACTTAAATTTGGATATTTTTTTAAAAAGTCAGGGCTCATGTTTGCCAAAATATTTTTCTCCAGCTCTTTTAATTTGTCTTCATCTTCTTTAAGGGTACAATTGAGTGCTTGCATTCCGCCTTTATCATATGCTTCGTTATATTTTATCATTGCGAAGAAAGCACAAGTATCTAAACTTATTTCCAACATAATTTACTCCTTTTTGTCTTTTGGTTTTAATTTTGCGATTTTTACTTTATTCAACCTTGCAAGTTCTTCGACTATTTCATATTTTTTTCTCGAATAATCTTGTCTTTCCTCTGGCGATAGCGTGTCGACATAATCACTTTCTTTTTTGCGTTCATTGTATATTTGTTTTTCAAGTGCAAGGATTCTTTTGTCTTCTTCACTAAGTTCAAAAGGTTTTACTGGAGTAAAGGATTTAACTTCTTCAATTAATTTTTTGTCTTCTTCTTCCATTTGTTTTATATATTCATCTAAATCGAATTGTTCATCTTTATTTTCTTTCATAAACACCCCACTTTTTATTATTATACAATATTATTATACTTTTGTCAATATAAGAGTAATTATTAAATTTTTAAAGTATGATTTTTTAGATTACAACGGGTCTTGGAGTATCGTAGAGGAGATAAAAAAATATAAAAAAGTTTAAAAAAGTAGTTGACAAAAGAGTGAGGAGTGTGTTAATATATAAACGCTAACTTGGAAAGAGTTAGA
>CANQBU010000021.1 GCA_947589615.1 uncultured Clostridia bacterium
TATCCTTCTGTTCCATATCTGCACTCGATGGCATTTGCAAGAATCCGTGCGTCTTTTTCAAGGAAAAATGAAATTCTATTTTACCAATAAATTTATTGAAAATTCCCTTATGGATAAAATAGCGGCAGAAAAGCGTCGGCTCGATTATTTGAATAAGGGGGGACTATGGAAGTAAATTATAGCAAAGCATATTTGAAAAAACGCATTGCCGATAATAAACTTAATTTATTTGCTGGTTCTGATAATAGGGTGTTTGAACTAAATGATACAAACATTACATATTATGTTCCCTTCAAAAATTATTATAAAGAAAGTGACAATTGCTATAGGAATTGGGGGAAAAGGTTTAGCCTAACTCCAAAAAGTTTAAAACTTATTCACAGCAAAGAAAGTAAAACAAACAAAAGAAACCTTGGCTGCGATATCCATCTTATTAATTGTGGACATGGGGATAGCATATTGGTTGAAAATAATGGCGAGTATGCAATGATTGACTTTGGCGGAAGAGATAGTTATAAACAAAACGAAGGAAATTCATTGCCAGAGAACAACTTTGCCGTAGATAAAAACAAAGATAGTTGTATTGTTAAATATTGTAAAGAACATGTCAAAGGCAATGTTATTAAGGCGGCAATTATCACTCATCTTCACGAAGACCATATATTTGACATAGATAAATTTTCTCAGAATTTTGAGATAGAAAACCTTTTTATGCTTAAAACCTTCCATGGCGAAAAATATAGAGGGAAAAACACATATAAACTTTTGGACAAAGCGAAGGCGGACACCATTAACTTTTTTACTATTGAGGATATCAAACAAAGACGGACAAATTCCTTTAATGTGGGTTTTGCCAAATTTGAAATTATAGGCCCAGTAGAAGATATTGAGGATTTAAACGGAAACTCGCTTGTTCTGCTTATGAGCTATAACAATATGAAAGTTTTGTTTACTGGCGATATGACCAAGAGGGCGGAAAGAAATGTTATTGACCACTGCAAACGCAACAATATAAATCTTAAAGATGTTACTATTTTAAAGGTTGCTCATCATGGCTCAGACACCTCCTCCTCATCACAATTTTTGGAGGAGTTAGGGGATAACTTAACATGTGTGATAAGTTGCGGCTGCGAAGATAAATGTAAGCAAGTCCACGAACTGAGAAAGAGAGGAGTTGTTTATAAAACTTCGGAAGATGGCAATGTCACAATAAAACTCTTGCCTAAGGTAAAAAGTTATATAGTAGATACGCAAAGACAAAAATCAATTAAATTGCCAGAATCTTTACTTAAAGATGGCCGCATACTCGGCAAGTCAAGAAGAGAAAGTAATTCAAGATTGCGCTCTGTGCATCAGCGGACAATAAAGCAAGAGGCTGAGGAAAATTATGCCTCTTGACCCCTTTAATAAAAGTATTTTACATGTCAATTGTCCAACAATTTAGTTGCAAAAAGAGGGATTTTCTTGTTGTTTAATTTTAAATATGTTAAAATAATATTAAGGAGTGTAAAGTGAAAAATAAATTAAAAAGAGAATCTAAAAAAGATATCATAAAGGCGGAAAATGAAAAATCTAGACAAGAATGTATAAACGCCATGGGAAAAGATATTGAAAAAATGCTTAATGGAACTTCGGGAATTGAAGACATTAAAGATTTTGTTAATTTAGTAATTGAATATAATATTTTAGACACCGCTCCCGAACTTTTATCCCAACAGCCTGAGGTGAAATTTGAAGTTATGGAAGGGAAAAACAAAAGCGATCAAGGATTTTTGATGACAAGCTCTAACTTGAAATATTTGGATACTCTTTGGATAAACCCTTTGCGTTATGATACAAAAGAACTCCAAAAAGATCCTCAATTAATAGTAGACCTAATTTGCACAATCAGTCACGAAATTCGACATTGGTATCAAAGACGAGAAGACCTTGAAAAAATAGAAAAGAACATAGATGACCTTGTGTTGAGTGGAAAAGATGATGAATTTTTCGAGCAGGCATCAAAATCATATACGACGCAGCGCCAACTTCAAGCATTAGATATGTTCAAAATGTATAGAAATGCAAGCCGCGAAGAGATGTTATATGACATACAACTACTTTTGCGAATGAACCCTGAAGATGTCCTTACTGGCGTGCTTCCTGACGGCGATAGTAAGAAATTGGGCAAAATATCACAAATGAGTGACGATAAATTAAGATGGTTTCTGGCCTGTAAGATTGATTGGGCGGAGTATGTTTCACTGAACGTAGAATTAGATGCTAGGCTCACAGGAACTGCTGAAACAGTAAATATTATGGGGGATTTAAAACAAAGCGAAAACTTTGCTACTAAAGCCTGGGCAGATAAATTTGATATTCACAAATTTATACAAAATAATGTCAATAATGAAAGAAGTAATATATGGCATGCAGAGACTTATGAAAACTTCAAGAAAAATGTGCCTGCTAAAAGATTGGCGTCATTGATGGAAAATATACCAAACGAAGATGTTTACAATGTGTTTAGTGATAACATCTTGAAATCACGCAAAGAAGAGGAAGTCGTCAAACTTATTTCTCTTGCCATTGCAAAAGGCAATTTCTGCGTTAGCAAAGAAGATATTGGTAAAGTTCCTCAAGATATTCTTATGAATATTTTTAATAGTGGAGCGTGTGCTGATTTTGACGGAAATCGTGTTGAAGTTGAAGAAGGTGGATATGAAATACTGACGAAGACGCTATATGACAAATTTGAAGAAAGAGACCTTATTAATAAAGCACAACAACTTGTTCTTGAAGGAAAATTTGACTCTGCAAATGTATTGGTTAAGTTGCGAAAAGAAGGTGGACTTTTGGGGCATAGAAAGTTTATGGCCGAATTAAGAAAGACGGCGGGAAACAACATCGACAAAATGTTTCAGTTTGTCCGCAATGGCACTGCGAAAGAGAAAGATTTAAAAGATTTTTTGTCGCTGGATATTAAGGAAAAATATGCTCAAAATTTAAACGAAGCAAGATTTAACTATATAAACAACATTAAAGGCAGGGCGCTAAATACAAATAATATGAACACGCGTTTCTTCTCTTCTCTAATGCTTTCAAATCTTTCATTGATTTCTCAAGAAATTGACAGTTTTGGAGAAAATTTGGACTCTCAAACAATTGAAAGTTACTTTAAGTTGACAGATCAATATATTAATACTTTGACTCATTTGGTGGAAAAACAACGAAATTTCCTCAATGATAATGATAAAAAGAAATTCGATAAAGCAAGAAATAATCCTGGAATAAATGATGTATATAAAGAGTATCAAGAAAACAAAGAGCTTTTCAATTCTAAACTGAACAATTTAGAAAAAAATAAAGAAGATGATATAAACTTTATTATTGAAGCCAACGAATTGCTGGGAACTTTACGGGAAAAAATCGAAGGGCAGAAAGAAATATTTATTATAGATGAAAATGAAAATTCTTTGGACAGCGAGGAAGAACATGAAGAAGAAAATGTTCAAGAAGAGGATGTAATTAAGAATGAAGCGAATGTCGAAGAGGAGTCTCAAAAATCTCCAGACGAGCAAGAAAACCCTTCAAACAAAAATGACAATTCTAAATCTCAATCTTCTGACCAAGAGAAAGACGAAGAGGATTTATTTGAGTGTTAGACAGTTGTTTCCCCTTTTATAGCAAAGAAAAACCTATATGACATAATGCATATAGGTTTTTTTGATGTTTGAAAATTTTAAAGTTCATGACCTTCATCAAGGCTTTGTGACGATGAGTTGTCTAAAGGCTTTAAGGTCGAAAAAGTGAATTTAACATTACTTCCAAGTCTTGATGCTTTAATATAACTATAATTGCCAAAATAATCGGGGAAAATAAAGATTGAATCATACGATGACAATGGAATAAAAATGCCGCCTTTATAATATTCGAATGCTAAATCACTGTTTTTAATTGTTACTTTCTTGCCTATTGTGATTTCTCCCAAAGTTTCGTCATATAACTTTAGATTTTCGCCGCTTGTTATTTTTTTATCAACGTTTGGAATATATTTGTCAATGGTTGGATAAAGTGTATCAACAAGTTCACGTGTAAGCGAAGAATTGTCACTTTGTTGCCAATTTTTTTTATGCTCCTCAAATTCTTTTATATCTTGTGCGCTTGCAAGTTTCCCTAATTTAATAGATGATAAATCGTTTGTGATATAAAGAGTATCGTTCACTTCACAGTAAATTGAAGAGCCTAAAAATGTGTCCGAATAATAAATCCCATCTATATTATCCAAAAATTGCATAGATTCGCTTTGAGTATAAGTAGTTGTGATATTATTTGGAGTAGATGTCATTGAAAGCCCTATATCCTCTTCTTGCATTTTTTGTTTGTCAAAAGAAATAAGGTTATATTCATGTTTTGCATCAAAAGTTACGGGCTCATAAATATATGTTTTTCCCGACAAGTCAAAATTAATTTCGCTTTTATCTACTTTCATATTAGTTGCAAGTTTGTCGACGAGGGCGTTTGCGGTTTTTTTGCCTGCCTTATACCAGTCTTGCTGGCTTTCATAACTGTTTATATAATCGATAAGTGCTTGCTTTTTCTCTGGTGTTGAATAATCGCCATATCTTGCCGCAAGTATTGCGACATCATTTCGATGCATGTGTTTTGATTGCAATTCGGCACCCATCATTATTGAGAAAGAATCAAGTGCTTCAAGATTGTTGTATGCATCGCCAAATCCTAAGTGATGAAAAATCTCATGCAGGAAGCAGTTATAGTTTAAAAACTGGCGTTTAATTTCTATTTTGCTGTGATAAGAGACTAAGCCATTTTTGTTGTGCGCTTTATAACCTGACACCCAATGTCCTCCCGTGCCTTCCAAAACATCTTCGTCCATTTCATAAACATCAACATTGTATTTATTAATTTTATCGCCAAGCGAAGGATTTAATTCAAGGATAAATTTGTTTTCAGGGCGAATAACCTCAAAAACGGCATTTAAATCGTCAACGGCACGTTGCATATCATTTTTTTGTTCTTCCGTCAAATTATCTAAAAAGATATTCAATTTAATTCCGCCCTTTGGGAAAACTGCCCTTGTATTTTGCTTGTTTGGAGAGGCTTCATAAGAAAAATATGAAGTGTTTAAATCAAGGTCATCACAAAATTGCACAACTTCCGAGTAAGGCATGTAACTTTCGCCTTGAAAATATGTCACTGCATAGTCAATTCCGCCTACAGTCCCGACAGATCCTAACCCAATCATCACGCCAAGAAGGGCGGCGGGAATCTTGTGTTTTCTTGCGGGTTTTACCCTCAAATCTTTATTTTTTAACATTGTTTTTTCTCCACTATTATTATATCTATTTTTTTAATATAAGTCAAGACTTAATTTTGTCAAGATAGTAAGAAAACGGGCGGAGAGGGCAATAAAAAAATAGCAAACTTAAGATTATCCTAAATTTGCTATATTTCTATTTAAAGACTATATAAAAGTGTAAAATCGTCTCCGATCGCCTCTTCCTTATAACCTGTATCTTGAGTTGGTCTATTTTAATATTATAAATGTTTCCACTCAATATATAATTCTGTGTCTGAATAAATCGAAATTATTTCTTTGTTTGAACTTCCGTTCCCAAATGCAGAATCATACAAGTTTTTGCATTTTGTTGTATTCCATGCCGCCACGCCAAAACTGTATCTTACACCTATATATTTTCTTGACACCTCGACTTGAAGGGAAATTTGTTGGATTGTGCCATTGAGGTCGACGACGCTATATAATGTTGCACCTTGAATGTAAGAGCCTTCAAGCACATAAATGTCATTTATTGTTCGTTTATCTGATATCTCGTCGCCGCTCTTTACCCACCAGCCCGGCTCAACCCAATCGGTGTGGAAAGTCAATTTGTAGAAGTTTTTGCTGAGCGTGGTGTATGTGGCAGAGAATGTTAGATCATGATTTGGAAGGACATTCGATGTTATGCTTTCGCCGTCCGTTGTCATATAACCTTGAAAGTAGTAGCCTATACGTTTTGTTGGAATGCCCGCAACTTTTACCGTTTCTTCAAAGTCTATAAGAGGTTGAAGGGCAAATGCCGAGCCTTGATAGAGGGTTTTAGTATAAGTCTTTTCGGTGAATGTGCCATTTTCAAGGGTGTAATATGTGTAACTAACTGTATACTTATTTCGAATATAGAGTGTAAGGTCGTTAGCGGGCATTAATGTAGGTCTTACCGTTTGGAAGATGTAGTTACTATCAATATACCATAGTGTTGTGCTGTCGATTGGCACATTCTTTGAGAACACAAGCGGAGTTCCCTCCTTGCAATATGCCGAATAAAGAGTGTTGTTGTCGTAAATCCTAAGATGATAGAGTTTGTTTGTTTCATCGGTGCAGTCCCACTTTGCATAAAGGGTGAGGTTGGAGGAAGGCATAACGCTTGGAGCAGGGGTTTTAAATTCGCTGTCAACAAACCAGCCTTGGAAAGTATAAACTAAATTTTTGCCATTTTGGGTGACTGGGATTTTATTGTAAGAAGGTAGATAGTTTTTAAGGTCAAGCGTCTCAAACACCTGCTTTGTCAGAGGAGCGCCGCCCACACCTTGCTCAATGTGAAGAGTCCACTTGTTTAATGTTTGATAGGTTTGATAGTAGGCGTAAAGGCTTTCGCTTTCGTCAGGGACAACCTCGACTGCCACACCGTTTTTATCTTTCCAGCCCACAAATTCCTGTCTATAAAGAATGTTGTTATCTTCAAATTCGATATACCTTCTTGCTATGTCACTTCTAAGAGGTGAGCCTACCAAAGCATAATCGGTCAGAAGGAGTTTTCCGTTGCTAAAGTAACTTAATGTTCGATAGCCTTCTTTGATTTCCCACTTGCCGTAAATTGTTATGTTCTTTGCAGGGATTATACCTCTTGTATATTTGCTTCCACTTGAGAAGTTTTTATCTGTATACCAGCCCTTGAAGGAGTAAACTGTGTAATCCATTCCTTCATGTTTTGTGCCTATAACTTTGTCGCCATATTTTGGAAGGATAAACCTTGTGCCAACGCTTCCCGTTATGCTGCCTTCATGTATGTCGTCAAAGCCAGTATTAAATTTAACAGTGTAAAGTCGCTCGCCATCTCGTTTCCAATAGCCATTTAACGCCGAGTATTCAATGCTTTCTTTTCCTCGCTTAAAGCCGTTTGCAAAGAGGTCGATTGTCGATGGATTAAAGTTTACTCCAGGGGTGAGACCGAGGAAGTCGGATTTTAAATAGAGCGTTGTTCCCCAAATCAAAGGCATATCGATATTGAAGGATAATCCACCTATTATCTTTTTATCTTGTTTAACGCTTGCCCCGATTATGATGTCTCCCATCTTGTTGCTGCCGGTAATTTCGCCGAGGTTGAGGCTTAATTTATAGAAATCGCTTCCATTTTGAGAAGGGCAGGAGAATCCATTTATCACTTTGCTCAAATTTGGAGTATGATTGTCCGATATTTCGCCCGCTTCGCGTATTGCGTCTATTACTTCATCATTAAAGCCCGTTCCCCATTGAACATAGTAAATTATATCGTCAAGCACGCTGTCAATATGCGCCTTCATTGCCTTTTGATAACTGTCACCACTGTTATTGTTTTCTTGTCGATAGAAGTAGAAATAGTTGTCTCTGTAATAAATGTAAAGAATTCTGTTTTTGATTGAAAGAGGGGTGAAAAGCCCGTTTGACCATGGAGTGTCATTGTTTAGGTTATACACGAGTAAATCAAGCACTGGAATTCCCACGCTTGCCTGCATTTCAAGTTTGCCGTCTACAAAACGAATTTGAAGGTGGAAAGACAAATTCCAGTCAATGTCTATAAGCCCAAATTTTAATTTTATATTCAAATATCCAGAAAATTCAAATGTTTGATATGAGGTCACGGTGTTCAAAATTGCTTCAAGCAAATCGCTCGAGCCTGAAAAGTCGATGTATTTTTCCTCATCGCTTGGGCTTGCAACGCCGCTAAAGCCATGGAGATAAACATCACAATCAAAATGCTCATTTTCTGTAACGCCAGTATAGAAATTCTTTAATGAGATTTGACTAAGAGCACCATTTTTTATGATGAGGGCAATTTCCATTTGATATGCTTTTGCGCTTGACGACAAACTGCTTCCGTCAATGGCAATTCGAAGAACATTGTTTTCAATATCAATTCTTTTAAGCATATTTATTGCCGAAAGGGAAATTTCTCCTGTGGCAGATGTAAGCACCGACATTATATCGTCAAGGGTAATTTCATTTCCGTTTAAAAGGTTTTTCGCTGGAGTTATGAAATTGTCCATATTAAATAGTTTCAAAGCCACTTCAACTAAGTTTTCAAAATCGGCTTGTGAAATTTTTAGACTTAAACTGTTATAGTCGACATAGACGCCACTTATACCGCCGAATGCACTTAAATTCATATTGAAGCCGGCGGCTTTTGTGTCGCTCAAGCCTTGCACTAAAGCATTTGCGTAAAACTTAAGTTTGCCCGTCAAATCCATTTGCAAAGTCATGTTTTGCGCCGAATAAATTTGAGTGTCTTTTTCATAGACTTTTGCGTTTGCGGACATGTTATATTGCTTTGAAGAAATAAAATCTTTAAGCGCCTTAGCAAAAGGCAAAAGTTCTTCGATTGGGGTATATTTTCCTTTAACTTCAATGTTTTCTTTTGTCGAGTTGACGACGCCGTCAACTTCCAGCTCCTTGTATTTCACGTTAAGCCCTGCAAGACCTTTTTCATTGAAGTCAATTTGGCCGACAATGTCGCCACAACTAAATTTTAAAGAATTGTCGACATATCTCAAACTTATGCTTTCCAGAATTTTAGTAAGGCTTAAATTGAGCGCGTCATTGAGGGTTGCGAATATGTCAAGGTTAAATTCTTCAAGTAAAAATTGTTTTACTGTTTCGATTTTGTTAAGTCCAAACTGCAATTTTAAATTGTTCTTTTCAATGTATATCACCTTGTTAAGCAGTTTTATTTGTGCTTGCTCGCCCTCGATAGATGTGTTTGCAATAAGCGATATTCCATCGCTGTCAATATTTAAGTGGCCGCTCAAATCAAATGACGAATATTTTGCCGTAAAATCAAGATAGAGTTGTTGACTTTCAATAAGGGTGAGAAGGGACTGGATTTTTCCCATAAAGCCACTTAAAGGAAGATAGCCTTCGTCCTCAACTCTCTCGATTGCTGCTGGCGAAGAATTTACGCTTAACAATATTTCAAGCCCTGAATAAGTGAGTTTTGCATTTGTCAAATTGTTTGCGTTAAAGTTTATTTCGCATATCGCACCGGCAAATCCCAATGTCAATTTATCGTCAGTAAATTCAAGTTTGCTCTTTGAAAGAATGGTGTCAATTAAAGTGCTATTAAATTTTATATTGTCAATGATGTTAAACAAAATCTCTGTCAAATTGTCGTCTTGATTTTCGGTCAAAAGGTTTATAAATTCCTTGATGCTTTGGAAATCGCAGGAGATGTGCAAATCTTTATAGTCAATGTAAATAGCGCTATCTTGAATGGTTACTTTTGCGATTGGATTTTCGCCTTTTACTTCTAAGAGGGCGGAAAGGCTTTCATTTTGATGATTTAAAGCGCCTTCGATTACAATATCGTTGTAGTTTGCCCTTATTGTCAAGTAATGCTCATTGCTTGAAATGTAGTTGCTAAGTGCTGATACTTTTTCGATTAATGATGTGACAGGTTTGTATAGTTCGGCGTTGAATGAAGGCATTTGCAGTGGTGAATTTTTAATGTTAAGAATGCCGTCAAAGTCCTTTCCTTCAATTCCGATGCTGGCCGGAATATCATTTTCAAAGCCGACGGAGAGTTTTAAATCTTTATATGCGACTGCGATATTGTCTTGCTCGATTTGAAGGCTGGCACTTTGCAAGAGGTTTGCCACAAGATAATTTATATCTATCTTTTGAAGGAGAGATGAAATGTCGATGTTGACAGTGCTTGTCAAAATGTTTAAAGCCTCATCAAAATCTTTTGCCGAAAAGGCTACATAGTCCTCATTTACCCTTAAATAAATAGTTTGATTTGCAATAATTAAATTAATTATATTGTCCGCACTTGCAATGTTTATATTTGCTTCTGTTTGTCCGCCGCTGTGATTTATAAAGCCGTCAATTGTATTTTCTGCCGTCTTGCCGCTTAACTCAAAATAGTATTCTCCGCCTTTTACATAATCATATATATTTGCTATTTTGTCAAGGATTATGCTTGCTGGGGCAAACCTATCTTCTTCAATGAAAGGGAAGGTGTGGCTTTGAGGATAGGTGAGATTTAAGGTAATCTGAATCTTTCCCCAATTTAATTCAATCTTTGTTATTTGCTCGTCATAGAATAGAGTTATTGTCATATCGTCAAAGAGGGTTAATGTCAGGCTGTTTTCGCCACTATCTATACTCTTTATAAGACTTGCATATTTTTGTGGGTCAAGCAAATTTTTCAATGTGTCAAGAAGAGATTGTGGGTCAGTTTTGAACCCAAATTTTTCAAGCAATGTGGAAATTTCCTCTGTAGTCCCATGAAGATAAGTGTTGTCAATTTTTAAATATGCATTGCCGCCAAAGTAATCAAGACCTATCTCCTTTCCATATGCCGATAAATCGACATTCAAGCGGGAGTTTATCATATCTATTGCCGCACTTGCCGAGCCGCTTATGCCATAAAGATTCATGTCTCCACTTGCCAAAATGTAATCTTCTTCCGCTGTGCTTATGATTGCATCTAGTGCTGGCACTGCTTTTGCAAGGTCAACATAAATGTCTGGATTGAAGGATAACCCTAGGTGTTTCACGGGGATTGAAGATGCTTTAAAATACATGTCATTTGCCGTGAAAACAAAATTTTCAAACTTGCCCTCATTTAGGACAAAATCAAATTGCCCTAACTCTTTTAATATTAATGATGAGGTGTTTCCATTTTGGGTGAAACTCTCCACAATGCTCAAATCGAGGTCGGAAAGTGAGGTGCTGCCCAAAAGTTGAGATAAATTCAAGCCCGAAGAAGATGCAAGTATTTGAGATATAATTTCAGTTGGAATATTTAAGTCAAAGCGTGAGTTCAATATGTCAAGTGCTTGAGGAAGAGAAGATAAATCAAATTTTAAATTCAAATTTCCAAGTTCCAAATACAAGACCTTGTTTAATAGATAAAGTTTTGCGTTCTGCCCAAGCAAATCCATTTCATATTGGGCGTAAAGGCTTTGGAGATTTGCATAAAGATTTCCGCTAAATGATAAATTGCCCTTGTTAAACTCAATGCCCATTCCAAAGTTGCCATTTGTGAGATAATCGAGGGTTGAACTTATCACCTCAAACATTGAACTAACGTCCATATACTCCTCTTGAGGTGGAACGATTTCCACACTTTGAGGATAGGATACATTAAGTCCCACTTCGATTGTCATGCCGTCAAGTGTCGTTTGAGGGAGGGAGAGGGAGGAAATGTTGTAGTCCTCATCGCAAATAACTTCAAGTTTGCCCACTACTGGAACATCTATGCTTAGGATTATAACCCCATTTTCCTTTGTCTCCGTTAGGTTTGAAAGCATTCCAAGCACGCTTTCTACGCTCAAATCCTCTAGGTTAAGCCCAAGCGAGGACAGAGAAAAGCCAAATGTGGATAAAATTTGTTCAAGAGAAGATGAAATATTGTCGGCGACTAATGAGAATCGGGCGTTGCACACTTCAAGATAGATGCTTCCGCCTTGATAGGAAAAACTAAGAGGCAAATTTTCGTCATTTATCTTGATTTCCATGTTCCCTTGCAATTCCATATTTTCGACATTGGCAAGATTTTTTATGTCGGTTTTAAGGTTTAACGCAATGTCACTCTGGCCCTGCAAGGCAAGGTCAATGTCTAAATGTAACGCTTCCTTTGAAGTTAAGTTTTTGTATACTTTGTTAATTTGAGGCGCGATTGTGACCTTATTTGATGTCCCAATTTTAGGGGCTGATGTCAACAAAAACAAACTGCCAAATGCAGTTCCAAGCGTGATTATGATATATAAAAGGCCGTATCCGGCGACTTTTCTAAATTTCCTAAAAAAATCTCTCATTCTTTCTCCCAAAACGGTATTTTATCGCAATGCTTTTTGGCTTGCGTTTATGTTCGATGTTGAATTTTGCCCGAGCCATTGTCATGATGATAAAGTCGGGTGTCAATGTTTCGTCCGCAAGATAACCTCTTCTAAGGTGGCGGGAATGATAAATTTGCCTATTTTTTACCGCGGCGAGACCACTATCACTTCTTATTATATTATAAATAAATCTAATTTTCAAGTAGTAAATTTAAATTTTCAATATTATACGCTAAAAAATTTAAAAATTCAAAAAAAGAATGAATTTATGTAAAGATTTGTTGAAGTATTTAAAAGAATTTTTGAGATGGAAAGATTTAAAATAGAATGAATATAAAAGAGAGGGGATATATTTTTTGAAATATCACTTAATTAGCTAATGATAGAGACTGAGTCTCTAAAAGAGAATGCGGTTTGATTTTTTAAGTAACATATAATTCGCTACTGATGGAAACTAAGTTTTCAAAAGAGAATGCGCTTGATTTTTTTAAGTAACATTATAATTCGCTACTGATGGAAACTAAGTTTTCAAAAGAGAATGCGCTTGATTTTTTTAAGTAACATTATAATTCGCTACTGATGGAAACTAAGTTTTCAAAAGAGAACGTGGTTTAATTTTTTTAAATAGCGCACTCAATTCGCTAATGATGGAGACTAAGTCTCCTAAGTCTTGAATTTTTTTAAATTTTCTTAAAAATATTAAAAAAAGCTTGACAGATTGGGGGGGGGATAGCTTATAATATGTATATACAAGGATATACTATTTATATAATAATTTAATTCGTTTGCCCGGGATAGAATTTGCAAACTTAGAAAATTCCAAATTTAATTCCTCTGACATGCCTAAAATCCCGATAAATTGTTAGTTATTATATAAGACAGCGGGTAATAAAAAGGAGGGAGTATGAAAGAAAAAATTTTCAATAAAAAATCACTTTTTGCTTTTCTCTTCGTGATAGTGCTTTTGCTAAGCGGCCTTCTTTTGCTGACAACATTTAAAAAAGATGATTCGGCAAAACCGGAGACTTCTGCGGGACATTCGGTTTATGTTAGAGTTTACTTAAAGTTTGAAGGAAGAGAAGAGTGGCCTGGAGGAGGTTTTTGTCCTGACACCACTTTTTGGGGTGGAGATCAAGCAGGAGAGTGCGGCTTCAGATTTAATGCTTCTGTTCAATTTTATGATAACGGTTTCTTTGTTTGGAAATGGAGAGATTTAGGCACAGTAAGCGTTAGTAGTTCATCTGATATATCAACCCGTAGCACAGGAATTCATGGTGAGAGCACTGCTTTTTATGTATATAAATATGTGGGAAGTCAGGATTATTCCGACCAAAGGATTAAAGTAAATAGTGTAAGCGTTAATTCAACTTATTTTGAAGTTAGCGAGTATCAATCACTCAGTTCAAACCTAGGCACCATACAAAATAGCGGCGACTACAAATCAACAGGTAATACTGATG
>CANQBU010000022.1 GCA_947589615.1 uncultured Clostridia bacterium
CCCCAATTAATAATAATATATGAGTGAAGAGAAGGCAAAAAGAAGTAAAAAGATAATTTTAATTTTCGTAGCAATAGTTTTGGCGGCGGTAGCGATTGCGGGATTGGCAGTCACTTTTATTTTTAATTACAACGCATTTTCGCCCGAAAAGCCCATTGTTGTTGATGACGGTGAAAATATTATGATTACGATGTCGCTAAATGATAATTATGATGGATACAGATTTATATTTAAAAACGGCAAAGAAGAATTTATAATAGATAGTGAAAAAAATTACTTAACCTCAAAAGAAATAGTTGAAAAGAGCAAGGAAGGCAAAGATAAAGGCGTTGAAATTGGGAAGAACTATAAAGTTTCAGTTTGTTATCTTTCTACAAATGTCGGCAACAATAGCGAATTGAGTGATGAAATTGATTGGTTATGTGCTATTTATTTGTCATCTCCTGAAGTTTCGGTAAAAGAGGGAAGTTTAACGTGGCAAACTGTAGAATACGCCGATTCATATAGAATATATTATGGTGATAAATATAAAGATGTGGATAAAACGCAAACTTCATTAAATTTACAAGAATTAGGAGGCGGTGAAAAAACAATATCTGTTGTTGCAAAATCGAATGCTGAGGGATATAAAACAAGCGCCGCATCAAAACAAATATCTTTGAAAATTATATACAACTTAGAACCTTTTACTTCAATTGATTTTGATAAAGACTCCTGCATTATAACAGCTGCATGCACAAGAGAATACGATAAAATTATTGTTGCAATTGGAAGTATAGAATATGAGGTTAAAGAGTTTAAAGTGACGAAAGATGGAGATATTTTTACTTACCAGATTAATATTAAAGCTAAATATAATGGCGAATCGCAAATAGGGATAAAGCCTGCCGATATAGATGAATATAATATTTATTCAGGCAATATATTGTTTGTAGAATAGTATTAAAATAAAATTTTTAAGACATACTAACCACAAAAGGTGAAGTATGTCTTATTTTAATGTGGAAGAAAAAGTTGAAGAATACAAGAAACTATTAAATGATAGCGTTGATTTTTCCAGCAGAATATATAAGAAAGATGACCAAGAGGTATCATTGATTTTTTTAAAAAGCATAATCGATCAAGAATTATTATCGAACGCCGTCTTTTTGCCGTTGCAAACCTACGAAAAGCCACTTGATATAGATAATTTACAAAATAAAATCTTAAAATGTGCCGAAGTAAAAGAAATTAAAGAAGAAAAGGTAATTGATGAAATTTTAAATGGTCGAGTTATAATTTTCACTAATTTTTCCGACAAGATAATAGCAATTGACCTTTTTAAATTTCCGACACGTGTTCCAACTGAGCCTCCTACATCACCAGTTATTCAGGGACCAAGAGAGGGGTTTGTTGAGGACATACAGACAAATATAACCCTTATAAGAAGAAGACTTAAAACAGACAATCTTGTAATTAAAAGTATGGAAATTGGGACAGAATCAAAAAATAAAGTAGCAATGTGCTATTTAAAGGATGTTGCCAATGATGATTTGGTCGATAAAGTTTATAAAAAATTAAAAAGTATTGTAATAAATGGGGTTGTGGATTCTTATTACATATTATCTTTTTTGGAAGAAAGGCCGGATTCGCTTTTCAAACAGGTCGGCGGAGCGGAAAAACCCGACATTGTCGTATCAAAAATTTTGGAAGGAAAGGTGGCAATAATTGTGGACAACTCTCCGATTGTTTTAACAATTCCTTTCATAATTATAGAAGACTTACAAAATAGTAACGATTATTACACAAACCATCACTATTCAAGTTTAATTAGAATTATGCGATTGATAGGCTTGCTTATTGCTATTCTTGCACCAGGCTCATATTTGGCACTACAAATATATCATTATAATATATTACCATTAAATTTCCTTATTACTATAGCGGATACCACATTGGGATTACCTTTTACTCCATTTTTGGAAATTTTATTTATATTTTTACTATTTCAAATTTTATATGAAGTGAGTTTACGTCTACCGAGTTACTTAGGTCTTGCAACTTCAGTTGTAGGGGCTTTGATTTTAGGTGACACAGGAATAAAGGCGGGGCTCATTTCTCCTCCGGGAGTAATAATAGTTGCACTATCAAAGATTGCACTCTATACAATTCCAGAACAAGCATCTCAAATTACTGTCTTACAAGTTGTATTTATTATTTTAGGTGGTGCTTTAGGGGTGATGGGAGTTACCGCCGGACTTATTTATTTGGTAAATTATCTAAATAAGATAGACAGTTATGGAACACCTTACCTAGCACCTTATAGCCCAAGGATACCTGCAGATTTAAAAGATGCTATAATTACATCTGCGCCAACACAAATGGACGAACTGCCGAAATCCTTTTCGCCCAAAAAGAGTAAAAAAGTTGAGGTGAAAAAAGATGAAGAATAAAATTTCAATGCGTCAGGCAGGTATATTGATTTTAATTCTCATATTTTCCAACAAAGTTTTACTTTTGCCTGCATTAATGTTTGATTATGTAAAGGGCGATGCTGTAATATCATTAATTTTGATTTTTGCCTTAGAATTTATCTCAGTTCCTATATTGCTGAAATTAAAACAGACATTTCAAGATCAGAAGTTATATGATATTCTTCAAAAGTATTTGACTAAATATGTGGCAAAGGTGCTTTACGTTATCTTTTTGATATTTATAATGCTGAAAGCGATTTTGACATTCTCAATAGTATATGTCTACTTTAAGCAACAAATTTATCAAGAGGAGTTCGTATCAATCGCATTGATAGCTTTTTTGCCTATAATGAATCATGCGACAATATCAGGGTTAAAGCCTATGGCAAGGACTATGGAATTATTTTTCTTTGTAATCTTGTGTGGCTTTCTATTTTGCTTGGGGATTGCTGTATATACGCCACTTTCAGTTCCCGACTTTTTTGTGGCCTCTGCGGGAAAAATATTCAATTCTATATATAGATATGCTTTTGCATTTGGAGATTTTATTTTTCTTTTTATGATGATAGAAAAAATCGATTATAAAAAGAGCGAGGAAAAGAAAATATATTTTTATGCCATACTTGGTTATGTGCTTGTAATTTTGCTTTTTGTATTATTTTATGCAAAATATGAAATGACTTCATTTATGCACAATGATGCACTTGCCGATTTACTTGCTTATTCTGTAAGATTTAACGCTATCGGTAGACTAGACATTATTGCAATTCTCACTCTTCTTTTTACCACAATTTTTCAAATGGAGATATTCTGTTATGCTTTTTGTGACAGCCTGATAAATATATTCCCATTGATGGATAAACGATATTCGGTTGCAATATTTGATGTGTTTTTTTTAATTTTATACTATGTGTTTATAGGTAACTATGAAATCATGGTTGATGCTACAGTGACATACTTTCCTCCTCTTGGAATTTTTATTGCATTTGTTTTTCCAATTCTGATATGGATAATATCGAGGATTGAGAGGAGGAAGAATGAAAAAACAACTTAGGAAATTTGCCAAAAATCCCATGCTTATAATTTTTTTGATTATTTTATTTATCTTTATGCCTCCCGCACTCGTATCTCCAGGGCAAAACAGAGAAAGAGGAGTGGTCATCGCGATTGGAATAGATAAAGAAGACGATGAATATGAGATTTCACTTTTGACCTTCATTCCAACTCCTGAACAATCATATAAGCAAATGAATTCGGTTATATCTGGAAAGGGCGATACGATAGCAAAATCGCTATATAATGCCGAAATTGTAATGGGAAGGAAGATTGGACTTTCTCATGCAAAAACAACTGTAGTAAATGAAAAATTGCTTGAAGATGATGTGTCGAAACATATTGATTATTTAAGCAGGTTTGCATCTCTTTCTGAGAACACGATTTTTGTTTGCACAAGTTCACCGGCAAAGGAAATATTGACGACATCATCATCGCTCCAATCAACCGTAGGTCTTCAGTTGGAAGAAATGATAGCGTATAATGCGAAAAATTTATATATATCTGATACATCACTTGAAGCATTCTATAAAGGATACTATTCAAGAAGTTCGGCATCGCTTATTGGATATTTATCTTTGACCGATGTCGAGGGGGATAAGAGCGGCTCGGCACAGTCAACAGGTCAGGGCGGCTCAACACAAGTAGATGAAGGAAGTGATACATCTGGTGGTGAAAGTAGCAGTGGACAAGGTGGCGGCTCTAAAAAGCAAATTACAAATAATGGCGAAGCCGTGCTTATAAAAAATGGGAAATTGGTTGAGAAGTTATCGGCGGACAGCTTAAATGGAATAAATCTTTTAAATAGAAAATCTGTAAATCAAATAATAACTGTAAAAGATGTTGATTACAATGGGAAAAAATATGATTTTTCCTATAGAATAAAGAATAAGAAAATAACGACTGCTACAAAGTTTGAAAATGGCAATCCTATTTATTCTTCATATCTAATTTTAGGACTTGAACTCGTGGAAATAGAGGGAGAACACGAGAAATTAAAAATCAACACCGAATTTAGTGAAATGCCACCTCAAATTAAGCAAAAAATAGATGAGAAAATAAAAAGTCAGTTTACGGATGCAATTAATATTTTAAGAAAAAATAAAGCAGATGTAATAGGAATTCATAATAAATTTTTCAGGAATAATAGAGGGGAATATAAAAAGTTTATAAAAGACATTCCACAAAAGGATGATTTCTTGGATTATGTTAATTTTAAACTTAATTTGGAATTAAAATCAGACTAATTTTTTGCCTTTACTTGTCGAATATATAAATATATTTTTAAATTTTTTAAAAAATTGCTTTTATAAAGTTGTTTTAAATTTAAAATTGTGATACAATACCTTGTATTGGATTATAGGAGGTATTGTGAACGAACAAAATAATAATAAACCTAAAATATTGAAATATTCTTTTATAATATTATTGTTATTAGTAGTTATAATCTTATTTGTAAGTTTAGATAGAGGATATAAAGGGGTTTATCTTGATCGAAATATTGAAGAAATTTCAGAACTTGTAAAAGGAGAACACAAAAACAAAGATGGCGAGGCTGAAACATTAAAGGCAGTTTATTATAAAGATGATGTAATCTATTTTCTTGTAAAAGACTCAAAATATGAGGATAATTTCCCGAAATATGCCGATTATTATATTTACTATGAATATGGAGATAATATTCTGTTTCAAACTCTAGAATTAATTAACGAGCATAACGGGGCTTCAGGAACTGCCACAGAAGACAAAATTTCAGTAAAAACAAGTGTTGACGGTTTTAATTGGGTTAGCCTCATTTATCCTGTGCTTTATATAGGCTTTGCAATATTTATAATGTATATGATTTTCAAACTTTTAGGCTCTCAAACAAAGGGTGCTATGGGATTTGGGAAAAGCAAAGCGAGAGCTTACACAACAAGCAAGGTTCGTTTTTCGGATATTGCAGGAACTGATGAAGAAAAGGAAGAATTAAAAGAAATCGTAGAATTTTTAAAAGCACCTAAAAAATTTACTGACCTTGGTGCGAGAATACCTAAAGGGGTTTTGCTTGTAGGTCATCCAGGAACAGGTAAAACACTGCTTGCAAGGGCAGTTGCCGGGGAAGCAAATGTTCCATTTATTTCGATTAGCGGCTCTGATTTCGTTGAAATGTTTGTCGGTGTCGGTGCATCAAGAGTTAGAGATTTATTTGAACAAGCAAAGAAAAATAAGCCATGTATCGTGTTTATTGATGAAATAGATGCGGTTGGTCGTCAAAGAGGCGCCGGTCTTGGCGGTGGAAATGATGAAAGAGAACAAACTCTAAATCAACTCCTTGTTGAAATGGACGGTTTTGAACCAAATGAAGGAATCATAGTTCTTGCCGCAACAAACAGAAGTGATGTTCTTGACCCAGCACTTATGCGTCCGGGCAGATTTGACAGACAAGTGTATGTCAATATTCCTGACGTTAAAGGAAGGGAAGGCATTTTGAGAATTCATGCAAGAAACAAGCCTCTCGATGATAGTGTAGATTTTAAGACTTTGGCAAAAATCACAGTTGGATTTACAGGCGCAGACATTGAAAATATGCTAAACGAGGCTGCAATACTAGCAGCGAGAAATAACAGACCTAAGATTACAATGACTGATATCACAGAGGGAATAAATAAAGTTACAATGGGTCCTCAAAAGAAGAGCAGACTTGTTACTGAACGTGATAAGAAAATTACGGCATATCATGAATCAGGTCACGCGATCTTGGCAAAATTACTCAAAAATACAGATGATGTTCAAGAGGTATCAATAATTCCAAGAGGTATGGCTGGCGGGTATACTATGCAGCGTCCTGAAAATGATAATTCTTACAGAACATATAACTATCTTATGGATGAAATTGCAGTATGTATGGGCGGAAGAATTGCCGAGGAACTTATCTTTAAAGATATAACAACAGGTGCATCAAGTGATATTAATCAAGCAAGCAAAATTGCAAGAAGTATGGTTTATACTTATGGCATGAGTAAAAAACTTGGCTTTATAAGTCTTGATTCTTCAGAACAATTATTTATTGGAAGAGATTATCAAACAAAGAACGACTTTTCAGAGAAACTTGCGGCAGAAGCAGATGATGAAATAAGAGAAATTCTTGATTACAATTATTCTCGTGCAAAGAAAATTTTGAGCGAAAACATGAATTTCCTTGATGAAATGGCAAAACTTCTTTTAGATCAGGAAACAATAAACAAAGAAGAAGTAGATATGCTTGCAGAAGGAAAGAATGCTGAAGAAGTAGCCAAGTTTATGGAAGATAAACGCAAGGCTCAACAAGAAAAAGAAGAACTTATCAAAAAGCAACAAATTGAAGATGAGAGACGCAGAGTTCTTGATAACAAACTTAAAGAAGGAGAAAAATTACTTGCAAGCGGTGTGATTACTCAAGAAGAGTTTGATTCAATAAAGAAGAATATACAAAAAGAATACGATAATATTGCAAATGACAATAATTATACTGTGAATATCCAGCAAGGTAAGAATCTCGAGCAAATATTAGAAAGCGAAGAAAACTCTGTCAAAGAGGAGAAACCGGCTGATGAATCTGCCTTACAAGACAAACAGGAAGAAAGTGCCGATAATAAACAAAAAAATAAACAGGAAGAAGCTCCAAACGGTGATGATAATAAAGGAGAATAAAGATGGATGAACCAATAAGAGAAGGAGAGCAACCAGTTAACGAGCAAATTGATGACAAAAAAGAGTTAGACGAAACAATGAAGGAAGAGCAATCGGTTGCCGAGCAAAATGACAATAAAAAGGCGACTGAACCTCCAAAAGAAGAGCAATCGGACGCTGAGCAAAGCAATGATAATAAAATGTTGGACATTGTCAGTGATGAATACATTGCGAAAAGAAAAAAGAGAAGAATTATCACATATTCTTCAATTTCGCTTGTAGCTGTTTTGCTATCATTAGCAATAATTATATTAGCTTGTATAAATATTAATATAAAACCAAATTTCCTTAATGATAATCAAATAACGTATGAAGTTTATCTTGAATCAAGAACGCCTACTTTCAATTTAGAGCAAACCAATACTAAATATAAGGAATTTAGCAAACTAATGGATGACGTCTTTAAAGTTCCGCTTTTAACTGCGATGTTTACAGGAAGGTTGGGTGGTTATGAAATAAACCAAGAAATTACTGGTGAAGACGGAAAAACTTTGAAATTCTATTCTTCTACTTCAACAAAAACAATAAGTAGTTCTTTAAGAGATAAACTTAATACAAGTTATATAAGAGTAAAATTTGCTCATCCTATAAAATTAACAGACAAAAAGGGAAAAGAAGTCAAATCAAAGTATATTTCTGATTATACGCTTACTTTTGATGAATTATATTTCAGTATTTATAACACAAACCAAGAACACGAAGTTTCACTATATCTTGCAACAGTTTATGATACACCGACAATTACAGAAGTCAAATTAAAGTTTAATACTTATAAATTATATGAATTTGCTGAGCAATTTTAAAAAAGTCCAAATTTTGGACTTTTTTTGTATTTTTAACTTTTTATTGTAATTATTGTTTTTGCAATAAACTAATAACTTTCCCTCGTAATTTATCAATTCGTTTTTTATTTAGTTTTATTACTACAAGAATTATAACCGAAACTAAAATTATTCCAAAGAATGTCAATAAAGTAGGAAGCATTTTTTCTATTTTAATATAGAATAGTTGAGGAAGGGCTATAATTGCAGCTATAATCGCGACGAGTGAAATTCCTGCCGTAAATCCTTTTAATATTGTAGGAGGAATACATAGTGTCGCAAGATTTAAGTAACCAGTAAATGTCATTACGAGAATTGCTAATGTAGTATAGTCGGTTTGAGTAATATAACTTAATTTTTGTTTGAGCGTTATGACAATCATTACGTTAAGAAGCATAAGGAAAGCTCTCGGCAACGATCGTTTCATAACTTGAGGTATAAAATTGCCTTTTATAGGCTTGGTATTTGGCTCAAATGTCAATAAGAATGAAGGTAAACCTATAACAAACGCTTCGAGAAGCATCATATTGCTTGGCTGGAAAGGATATGGCAGTCCCAAGAACAGCAAGAGAATTGTTAATGAAATTGCGAAGAAAGTTTTCATAAGGAAGAGTGAAGATGAATTTTGGACATTGTTTACAACTTGTCGTCCTTCTTTTACTACGGCGGGCAGTGATGAGAAATTTGACTCTAGTAGGACGATTTTAGATATGCTTCTTGCCACTTCGCTTCCGTCAGCCATAGCAATGGAGCAGTCCGCTTCTTTAAGTGCAAGGGTATCGTTTACTCCATCTCCCGTCATTGCAACAACTTTACCTTTGTTTTTAAGTGCTTTTATAATTGTGTATTTTTGTTCTGGTGTAACTCTTCCGAAAACGGTAAATTGATCGGCTAATACTTCGAGTTCTTTTAAACTTACATTTTCTAGTGAAACATATTTATCGCTGTTTTTAACTCCCACTCTTTGTGCAATTTTAGAAACGGTTGCAGGGTCATCACCTGAAATAATCTTAATTTCAACTCCATTATCTTTAAACCATTGAATAGTTTCAATAGCATCATCGCGGATATGTTCTTCAAGCACGATGATTGCCAAAAGAGTTGATTTTTTGCCATTCATTTTCTTATCAAAAACGGCATCTTCAAGTTCACTTAAACCCAGCACTCGCAGACCTTTTGATTGTTGCTGTTTTATAAACTCAACTTGTTCATCAGTTAAAGGACAACCGATTTTTGAAATGGCACCGAGGAAATAAATTTTCTTATTTGAAAATTGTGTTATAGAATATTTTCTATCGGAAGAAAATTCGGCAATATTAATCGCATTGAAATCTTGGCTTCTTCCAAATTCTTTAATCATTGCAGTCGATGTTGCATTAGAAGTTTTTTGAACATTTAAAACGTTTGATAAGATTTTTTTAATGCTGGTAGTTCTTTTTCGAGTATAACTCATGAAGTCAACAACTCGCATTGTTCCGTCTGTTATTGTTCCCGTTTTGTCAAGACAAAGCACATTGCTTCGTGCTAGCATTTCAATGGAATATAAATCTCTAACAAGCGTTTTTTTCTTTGATAATTTTACTACGCCTAAAGCCAAACTTATTGTAACTAATAAAAACATTCCGGCAGGAATCATGCTGGTTAGGGCACCACTTGTTTTGGTAATTTGAGTTTTGATTGTAGAGCCTGCGATAGAGTATTCTTTTAAAAATGTTAAAACTCCGATTGGGACAAGCGCAATACCTATATACTTAATGAGCCTGTTAAGGTCTTTAAAAAGACTGGATTGAGGAGTCTTAAATTCCTTTGCTTTTTTTGCCATTTGATAAATATAGTTATCACTGCCTATTTTGTCCACCTTTGCATAACATTCGCCAGAGACAATAAAGCTTCCAGAAAGCAAACGGGCATTCTTGCCTTTTTCTATGGCATTAGATTCACCAGTCAAAAGACTTTCATTTACTTCGACATTTCCGCTTAAAATAATGCTGTCGGATGGAATTTGATTTCCGCTTGTCAGGAATATTATGTCGTCAAGCACAAGTTGGTCTGAAGGTATTTCAATAATTTTACCATCCCGCAAGGTCTTAACCATAGGTGAGGTGACTAGAGATAGTTTTTCAACGGCAAATTTGGCACGCAATTCCTGAATGATTGCAATTGCAGTGTTTGCGACAATGACGAATACAAATAGTAAATCTTTATATGAGCCCACCCAAATCAAGGCAACTGCTATTATAAGCCATAACATATTAAAAAATGTAAAGATGTTTTTTATAAAGATTGAAGTTACCGATTTTGAAGAGGCAAACTTCGTTTTGTTTGTAAGGTTTGCTTCGATGCGTTTTTGAACCTGTTCTTCATTTAATCCAGTATTTATATTAACATCAAATCTCTCAACCGATTCATCAACAAAAGGTTTTGTCTCTTGAATATCTAATTTCCTTTTTCTTTTATCTTTCAATTTTTCTAAAAATGATTTATTGTTCTCTAAGCCTTCTTGGGTATAAAAAAGAGTATCAATGCTATAAATGCTCGATAATTTTCTTTTATATGGTTGTTTATTTTTAAGAATTAATTGAATTCTTGAATCTACGATTTTTTTTATTTTTTTCTTGTTCATCTTTTATTATTATATATTAATTGTCGCTAAAAAGTCAACATTATTCTAAATAGATTTGACAATATTTTGCAAATATTTTATTATATTAATATAAATTGGTTTGAGGTAAATAAATGCAAATAAAAATTTCAAAAAAACTAGATCAGCTTGCAAAGCTTTTTCCTGAGCTTTACATAGTGGGCGGATATATAAGGAATCAATTAATGGGAATTAAGAATGACGATATAGACATAGTTTCCCCATTAACCACAGAAGAAGTTGAAAAATTGTTACAGGAAAGCGAATATTCTTTAAAAATCAAAAGCAAAGTGTTGGGCTCTGCTATTATTTCTTGCGGGAATGAGAAATACGAATATACTACATTCCGAAAGGATTATTATCCTGAAGGTGGAGCACACTTGCCGGAAAGGGTGGAATTTTTAACAAGCGTCCGTGAAGATGCTAAAAGAAGAGATTTTACATGTAATTCAATATATTATGACATCAAAAATGATAAAATATATGATTTTTATGGTGGCGTTGAAGATATTAAAAAACGCATACTCAAAACCGTTGAAACACCTGATGAGGTTTTTTGTCATGATGGTGTAAGAATTTTACGCCTTTTTCGTTTCCAATGTGAACTTAATTTTAAGATTGACAAGCAAACACTTGAAAGTGCTTTTAAGTTTAAGGACAACTTGAAAGACGTGTCTGGTGAAAGGGTCGTGTATGAAATTACAAGAATTCTTCATAGCGGAAATAAATATAAGGGTGTGTCAAAGTCAAATGCCTACATGCTTGCACTTAAGAATTTCAATAAAGGCGGTCTGTGGACTATTTTTGGAATAGATTGTCCAAAGTTAAAATTTAATATGGTTAAAAAAGTTCAACACAAGTCGCAGGGCTTTTTGATTGATGTCATTGACAATGTAAATCCTATGTCAGTTTCATATTATTTGAATTTGATATTATTAAACTCTTTTGGAATAAATAAGAAAATGGCAGAGAATTATATTAATATTCTTTCCGGTTATTATGAAGCATTAAATAGAGTCCAAAACAAACCGTATTTTTTTAAGTATTTCAATAATTTTCAGCAGATATATTTGCTTTTGATTCATAAATCAAAATCTCTAGCCAATAAATATTATTTCTTTTATAAATATATCATTTCTCACAAACTTATCGTTTCGGTCAAAGACTTGAAGATAAACGGAGATGATATAAAGGAAAATTTCCCATCTGTTCAACCTAATAGATATAAGCCTATTTTGGAAAGTTTGCTTAGTGATGTTTTTGATGGGAAAATAAATAATGAGAAAGCGGATCTTTTGCTGGCGGTGAAAGATAAACTTAAATTTTTATAATTAATTCATATTCCATCTCAATTTAGCATTTTTTTCATTTTCTTTGGTGACTTTTTGAGGTGGAATATATTTTACATTATTTGCAGGCAGACTCATGCCGTCTTCAAGTGTATAATTTCCTTCAACGATTATACCATTTTGAGGGAGATATTTGTCATGTCTTATTTCTTTTTCTTCAATAACTTCACCATTTTTTATCTTCTGAATATAGCCTTTTGATTCATATCCCTCTTGCGGATATTTCAATCTGTAATATTCACCTTTGTATAATACTTTGTCACTATATTCATTATTTACATCTTTTATTATATCGTCGCCGCCATGGGGAATTATTTTGACAAGTTTGGCTCGGGCTTTAATGCTTACACCTTCTTCAAACGGTTGGCCGTAAATTTGAACTGTTGCGGTTTTATCATCGCAGATTGTTTTAATAAAAATTGGTGTTTCCAGTGTATTTTTAAAAACCAAATCTGCATAGCCTTCGCTAACCATAGCATCAAATGAAAGAGGAACGTATGAGGCGGGAAGGGTGTGGTGATTTACTTGTAAAATATCGATATCGGCTAGAATTAGGGCGTTATAAAGTGTTGTTGACGCTTGACAAACTCCGCCGCCGATACCGTCGACATATTTCCCACCGATTATTATTTTTGCGTTTTTATAACCATTGTCTTTTGTTCGTGCTCCAGTCACACTGTTAAAGGATACTTCTTTATCAGGCTCGATAATCATGCCATTAAATTTAGAAAGAGCCCTTTTAATATTATATTTTCTGTCATTTGTAGACTTTGAATAATCTGTTGAGAAAGATGAGCGAAGAGAGATTTGATTCTGCAATGATTGAAGATTTTCTTGTGGCAGGATTTCAACAATTGGAATTTCAATATCAAATTTTTTTTCATTGAGGGCGAAACTCAACATTTTTTTTAATTCATCTCTATTTACTATAAGCCCATTTTGTGCAGGTAAAATGTTAAACATGTTTTCGCTTTCGGGATTGAATTCGACTTTACTTGTTTGAGGTGCAACTTCCAATTCATTTATAATATTTTCGATTTTATTATTAAAGCCATCATAGACATCTTCGATAGGAACATTAACTTTTAAACCTTCCTTTTTAATTTTGTTTGAAAGTTTTTTCTTCTCAAAAATGTTGCCTTCGTGTCCATATTGCATAACTTCATCAAGGGTGGAGTTAAAATTGCCGATATAACATAAATCTTCTCCCGTTATATTCCACGTTTTGTCTTTTGCCTTCAGAGTAATATTTATATTGTCTTTGTTTGAAATTAAGCTTTCGGCTAAAACATTATTTGCTTCGGCCTTAGTCATGCCCGACACGTCAACTCCATTTATAAAAGTGTTTGGATAAAATGTGGATTTACTACTGATTGAATCACCAAAGTAGAACTGACAAAACAGCAAAAGACTAACGGCTATAAAAGCGA
>CANQBU010000023.1 GCA_947589615.1 uncultured Clostridia bacterium
TTCCTTGTTTTCTGAATATCACATAAGACTTGTTCATATAAGTTATATCTTCATAAGCTTCATTTAAATTTTCAAGGTATTTTTCATCTTTTGAACGTTTTGCAATCTTTATTTCTTCTTTAAGGTCCTTAAGCTTAAGTGGCGTTCCAACAAGGTATTCCCCTTTAAATAACGTTCCAACCGCCATTTGCACGCATTCATAGACGTAAATACAAAAAGTGGTTTCAGGCAAATTTTTGAGTGAATAGACGTCGTCACTGTCGCCATAAATATAACAAATCTTCTTATCGCCCTGTTTGTCTAGATAATAAATTTCATACTTATAAACATTGTCATATTGCATTCCTTTCTCCTTTATAATTCCCTATTTATTCAAGGTCGGTATAATTATCATTATTATATTTGTTGTCTGTAGATTGTCCTTGTTCTGCTTGCAATTTTTCCTTAACTATCTTGCCGTTTTCAATGTCGCCGACAATTTCTCCTGAATATTGCCCCCTATACAAACATAAAAGTTTCCCTTGTTTTCTGAATATCGCATAAGACTTGTTCATATAAGTTATACCATAATATGCATCATCTAAATATTTAAGGTATTTTTCGTTTTTTGAACGTTTTGCAATCTTTATTTCTTCTTTAAGGTCCTTAAGCTTAAGTGGTGTTCCGACAAGGTATGTCCCTTTATTTACAGTTCCAACCGCTGATTGCACGAATTTAACTACGAAAATAAAAAAGGTCGTTTCAGGCAAATTTTTAAGTGAATAGATGTCGTCACTGTCGCCATAAATATAACAAGTATTCTTCTCTCCCTTTTTGTCTAGATAATAAATTCCATATTTATAAACGTTGTCATATTGCATCTCTTTTCCCCTTTTTTATAAAATATATTATACTAATAATTAAGTATAAAGTCAAGACTTATTTATTAAACTCATAGCACAAATTCTTCACATTCTCATATAAACTTATAGGAGGTAAAATGAAAAGATTTTTTAATATTTATGACAACAACATGAACAGGTCAAATAACTTTATGACTATACAAAATTGTCGGGAGGATATAATCGGAGAACTCGATGCAATAATTCAATATGAAAATCACCTTTTTAGCACCGATGACCCCTCTGCCCGTGCGACAATTCAAGACATCGTCGACGAAGAGAAACTGCATGTTGGACAATTGTTTGGACTTCTATTTAAACTTGACCCAATTTCTCAACGGCAATTTGAAAAAGGCTACAAAGAATTTACAACCGATGATGATAAATAACATCTTCCCAAAGCCCACAAAAAATCCACCATTTCATGTAAAACTTTCATTTGTTTTACGCATGGTGGATTTTTATATATTGTATTTTGTCTTATTTACATAACACAAATTATAGGTTTATCTCAGGAATATCCTCCCTTCCTTCTTCTGTTTTGCCACTATTTGCCCTATACTGCTCAATCAATTTTAAAATATCAAAATCGCTGTATCTAAATTTATCCTCTCTTTCAATATTTTTCTGTTGGGTTTTATCAAGCTCAAACTTTTGTGAATTCTCTATAAGTTTCTGAGTTGCTTCAAATGTTTCAAGCCACTCATTATAAACTAAGGCTTCATTTGGTGTATGCTCATTATAGTATCCTACAGACATATTCACGCCGCAAATAGTTTTGCAGAGAGAAACTATGTCGGTATAAGAAGATGGCGGAATATAATCAAAGCCCGTTCTTTCCTTTATATACTTTATAAACTCCTCGCTCCCAACATTATAGCATTTGAATTCACGGTTTCCGCGTTTATCAAGTTGAACGATAAAGTTATGGTTATTTAAAATTTTATACTCATCTTTGGACAGAAATCTTGAACATTGCATGCCTTGTTCCTCACCAGTCGTAACCAAAAGGGAATGGCCACTGTTTCTGAGTAAATACAGCATAGCAATTCCCGCTCTATCATCAGCGCCAATACCCATTTTTTTATTCCCCGAGAAATATACGCCCTTTTTGTATTTCAGTTTTTGCTTTCCCTCTTCGCCCTCCCAAACGGTGTCGCAATGGGCGATTAAAAGCACCTTGTTATCCTTTTTGCCAGGAATGAAAACATAGGGAAATCCTGTCGAAGATTCTCCTCTTTTCGCCCCGTCAAGTTTTTCGAAAATATTTAAAATTTCTTCAGTCTGAGTGATATCACGCTTTAAAAAGTAATTTAAAACTTTCTTTTTGCTATGAGTTTTTTCTAGATTCATAACTTCCTCCGTTTTAATTATTTTATCATAAACAATCTTTCTTGTCAATACAAATTTGATTTATTAATCTTACAAGCCTCTTCATAACTTTTCACAGTTTTCATATTTATTTTTTTATCTTCCCATTCGATATTTTTTCACCGCTCAGATGCGCCTAGAAAAATAGTTTGAATAAAATAAAAATTTCTCTATTTTTTTGTATTTTGTTTTAAAAATAATGTCGAAAATCTTAAATTACTGATTATTTTTAATAAAAACCAAAAATTTGACTACATTTCAATTATTTTATCTGCAAGATTATTTATAAAGGCAATGTCATGTTCAACAAACAATAATGTGATTTTTGAACTTTTTAGCATTTCTTCTATCTGTATACGTGAGATAACATCAATGTAATTTAGCGGTTCGTCCCAGACATACAAATCCGCCTCTTCGCATAAACTTTTTGCTATTAAAACTTTCTTCTTTTGCCCCGCACTGCAATCTTTAATGTCAATATTAAACTGTGTTCGGTCAAACCCCATTTTAAATAAAAGTGTGAAAAAACGCGTCTTATCTATTTTGTTTTCAGTTGCAAAATCGGCAAGGTTTCCACAAAGATAATCATAGTTTTGACTTATATATGAAATTTTGCATCTGCTTTTCAAATATACTTCTCCTCTGGCAGCAATTTTTTCTCCACAAATAAATTTTAAAAGGCTTGATTTCCCGCAACCGTTTGAACCCTTTATTGCCACTTTTTCGCCGCTCTCCACCGAAAAACTTAAATCCTTAAAAACCTCTTTTTTCCCATAAAAAAGCGACAAATCTTTAACCGACAAAATATTCTCTTCTTTGAACACTTTTTCATTTAAAAATAAATCATCTTGGTTGTCAATGTTCTTTAAAAGTTTTTTCTTTTCGTCAATCGCTTTTTGAGTTCTCTCTTCAATAGCCTTGCCGCGTTTTGCCATTTTCTCTGCCTTATGTCCGACATAACCTTTATCAACTTTTACGCCTGAATTTCTTGTGCCTTTAGTGTTTTCAACACGCTCCGACCAAACTTTCTTCTCTCTTGCACTATCTTGCAGTCGAGAAATCTCTTTCTTAAGCCTTTCATTTTGGCTCATCTGGGCATTGTCTTCATCTTTTTTGTTCTGCCACCACGATGAAAAATTCCCCTTTTGAATTTCCACATCATTTCTGTTAAGTGCAATTATATGGTCAACGCAACTGTCTATAAAATCTCTGTCATGAGATACTACAATAAAGCCCTTTTGCTTGCTTAAAAATTTTTTAACGCACTCTCTGCTTTGAGCGTCAAGATGATTTGTGGGCTCGTCTATGAGCAAAAAGTTATTCTCTTTTGCAAATAAAATTGCAAGCAATAACTTTGTCTGCTGACCATTTGAAAGTGTGCTAAAATCTTGATAAAGGCAATCATCGTCAAGTTCGAGATCTTTGAATTTCTTTAACACTTCCCAATATCCTATGCCATCTCCAATCTCTTCGACTAAATCTATTCCCAATTTGCTTTTGTCTTTTACATTATAAGGAAAATAGTCAAAATCTACCGAACTTAAAATTCTCCCAGAATATTCATATTTATTTAAAAGCAGATTTAAAAGTGTGCTTTTCCCTCTTCCATTTCTCCCGATTAGACCAATCTTCCAGTCGGTATCAAATGATAAATTGAAATCTTCGAAAATATTTTTATTACTGTTTTCATAAGAAAACGTTAAATTTTGTATGCTGATTTGTGCCATATTAACCTCCTAAATAATTCGTTTCATAACGTATATTACATCTCGTAATATCGCTGTTATCTTTCATTCCTAAAAAAAATAGGTTACAAGGAAATTAAACCCTGTAACCCATTAGAAAAAGATTCGCTCTAATAAGAATATTTTGTTAACTTCCTTGTTTTGCACAACAAAAAAGAAAGTCAACTGCTTCAAATTTATTGTGCACAATTAAATGTTAGCAAAATATATTCTCATTTCTCCTCCTTATTTTCAATTCAATTCTAACATAAAACTTTTAATCTGTCAATGAGTTTTTTCATTCTCTAAAAAGTTTTTGTAAATAATATTTTTGTTGGAAAGAACTCTCCAAGTTCAAGTGAAACTACTGTCGCCATAAATGGAGAGAAAGTTGCTTGTAATTTTTCCTTTGCCGCCGCAACTTCTTGCTCTTCACCACAAAAAATAGTTGCGTGTGCATGCCATGGAAATCCGTCAGCATAATTATCATCAAAGTGGCTTTGTAAATTTTTTAATTCGTCATTTACTTTCGGCTCAACAAATAGCACTTTATTATTAAAGTCATTTACATTATTGAGAAAAATGTCGAATTTATCAAAATATAAACAAACATCTTCAATTTTTTGAATAAGCCATTCCTTTTTGTCAAGCGAAAAACTACCCAAAGAAATATGAAATGGAATGCCCATTGTCTGAGTTCCATTTTCCGCCGATTTTATCACTTCGTCCTGCAAGACTTTCAATTTTTGTTGCGTTTTATCATCAAACACCGCATAAACGGTTAAAAACTTTTCCTTTTTCATTTGCCTCCTATCCCCCAAAATTAAAAAACTTCGTGAAAGAAATCCACCAAGTTTTTTAAAGAATTTATAAATTTACTCTAAACTAATTCTGTTCATTTTCGTCATCAATAACTTCTTCGCTGTAATAATCTTCGTCCTCATCGTCATTACTTGTTGCATTTTGACCATTATTGTTTTGAGGAGCAGGATTATTGCCTGAGAATATATTGCTAAAAATTGAGCCCCAATTCCCGGCAAAATTTCTTCCAGAAGAATTTTTGTAAACGGTTTTACCGTTTTTAATAATTGTGGTGCTTGTAAATGTCCTGCTCCCCGAAAAGCTTTGATTCCCAAACACTTCCTGATGTCCGTCTATTCTAGTGTTTCCGCCCACCATGGTTCCGCCATAAACCTCTGCGTGATCAGTGATTACAGCATTATCGTAAACGTTTACACTACCATAAACTTCTGCATAACCTGAAACTTCTGCATTATCACTGACAGTAACTGCACCATAAACTTCCGCTTGGTCTTTAACATTTGCATTTCCCTCTATAAGCACGTCGCCATACACTTCAGCATTTCCAGAAATTGTCGCATTGCCTTTCACAGTTACATTGCCATAAATTTCCGCTCTATCACGAACCTGTGCATTTTCTGAAATGGTTGAGTTTCCACATACTTCAGCATCGTCATAAACCCAACAACTTCCATTTTCAGAAAGGTTATTTCTTGAAGCAATATATCCGCCCTTTTCGTCTTTTTTGACAACCACGCGTCCACTTTGGTCAATTATATCGGCAGTTGCAACTATTCTATATAAGGTAGAGCCATCATTTCCCGTTTTTGTATCATTTGGAGACAAATAATATTTTTTTGCATTTTTGTTTACACTTTGCTTGGAAACTGGCTGATTTTGTGCAGGCTGATTTTTATAGTATTTCTTTCCATTGACTTCTATATGGTCACCTTTCAAAACTATTTTATTTTTGCCAATATGAATCACATTATTGGAAACCGAAATATTGCTTAACCCACCAAACTTTCCGCTTTTTAATTGAACAGGAACGGCTATGCCATCAATTGATATTTGATTCCCATTTATTGTAATTTTATGATTATTAATATAAATCTGTTGCATTATATCTCCTTCTATTTATATTATAACTCTTTAACTCTTAAAAGTCAATAATGAAAAATGCTGTTGATTTTTATTCACACCTTGTCGGCATACTCAGCATTCTCTCGTTAATAAGGCAAGGGTCGCCAAATCTCTCTGGTTAAATTTTTAAACATGAAAAAGAGAAAAACATTATACAAAATAATTGAAAGTATGTTATAATTAAATCATGAAAATATTAGTTTATACAGATGTGCATGGAAATAAATACGCGTTGGAGAAATTGCAGGATAGTCAAGACTATAAAACTGCTGATGTAAGGGTGTTTTTAGGAGATGCAGTAATGATGTGCCCTTTTCCGAACGAATGCTTACAAAAGATATGGAAAAGTGGCGATATTTTTCTTCTTGGAAATCATGATAGCTATTGTGCTTTTGGTTTACCAGAAGAAGAATTTGCATATTTCAAAGCTGATAAAAAAGCACATCAAAATTATATGAGAGAAAAAACTTTACTTGAATACAAAGAAAAATTAGCAACCATGCCCAAAGATTGTTATATGTATTTTTTTAACAAAAAATTTTATTTTACCCACTATGCTTGGGAGACTGATAAGCTTGTTATGGACGATCCCGATGAGCCAAATGCACCATCCATTAAAACAGCAGAATTATTTAAAAACATAAAAGCCGATTATATAATTTTTGGACACAATCATAAACCATCAGAATTTGAGTGCGATGGAAAAAAGTTTATATGCGTTGGCAGTCTTGGTATGAAATATCCGGGGAACTATATTGTAATAAATATCGATGAAATAGGAATTAATGTTGAACGAAAGAAAGTCTTTTTTGATGTTGATAAATTAAAAAATGATATAATAACAGAGAACTATCCACGAGCACAAGGATATTGCAAATTTTTTGAGCAAGATTAAACTTAATTATGGTGCTGTAAAACCCCTTGATAACCCACGGGTTCGAGCTATTATTTACACTTCAAAATTTCAAGTCTAACAAATAACAACCACCTATTATTAGCCCGCAAGGGCGCTACTTCGAAAAATCGTCAGATTTTTTGAAAAAGAGGCAACCGAGCGACAAATTAAAATTCTAAGAGAATTTTAGATAAGCGTAGAGTTGCCTCTTTGGTGCGGAAGATGGGAGTCGAACCCACACGATTTCTCACAAGCATCTGAAACTTGCGCGTCTGCCATTCCGCCACTCCCGCATTCTTAAAAGAAAAATCTCACCATTTCCAGTGAGATTATATCACATTTTATTAATTTTTGCACTACTTTTTTATAAAATTATTTAACATTTTTTATAATTTGTGCAAAATTATCGGCGTCTAGCGATGCTCCACCTACTAGCATGCCATTAATATTCTTGATTTTAGCAAAATTCGCACAGTTTTTTACATCAACGCTTCCGCCATAAAGAACTTCTATTTTTTCGCCCGCTTTTTCTGAAAAATCTTCAGAAACAACCTTTTTAATTATCTTTACGGTGTTTTCAACTTCTTTTGCAAGTGGTGTTTTGCCCGTTCCAATTGCCCAGATAGGCTCATAAGCAATCACAATATTTTCAAGTTCATTTTCATATAATCCCTTAAGTGCTTCTTCAAGTTGAGCTTTAATCACATCATTTGTTTTTAGTGTGTTTTTCTCTGCCAAAGTTTCTCCGACACATAAAATCACCTTCAATCTATTTTTAAGAGCAAGTTTAATTTTCTTATTAATTATTCTTCCATTTTCTTTAAACTTAACTCTTCTTTCACTATGCCCTACTATAACATAATCTGCCCCGCAATCTTTTATCATCAACCCGTTAATTTCGCCCGTGCATTTACCGTCATCTTCATCGCAGATGTTTTGTGCGCCGATATTTATCCCTGTGCCATCTAAGAGGAATTTTGAAAGCGTAATTGCTGTAAACGGAACACAAAGAACAATTTCCGCTTTGTCTTTTTCATATTTTGGAAGTAATTTCATTATATAATCTTTCACTTCATTGTTTGTCTTGTTCATCTTGAAGTTCGCAACAACTTTTTTCATAATTTCTCCTTTTTTCTTAAAAATTTATGATTTTTACATTAAAAACGATAATTTTTTGGATTTTTTTACAATTTTTAAATTATTTTCTCTTGAATTATATCAATACATGGAAGATTGCCTTCCTCCAAAAATTCCATAGTAGCACCTCCGCCGGTCGACACAAAACCTATTTTCTTTTTGAGATTTAATTTATTAAGAGCACTTACCGTATCACCACCGCCTACTATAGTTTTTCCGCGACAAGCTGCAATAGCTTCGGCGATTTTGAATGTTCCCATTGCAAATTCCTGATTTTCAAACAGTCCCATAGGTCCATTCCAGAAAACTTGTTTTGCCCTTTTAATTTCCTTTCTGTAAAGATCAATCGTTTCTTCTCCGATATCATAACCGACAAGGTCTCCTCTTAATTTTTTAGATTGCACAACGGCTTGTTTTTTATCGCTTTTACTTATGCAAATATGGTCAATTGGCAATAAAATTTCTTTTCCGAGTTCTTCTGCCCTAAGCAAAATATTCTTTGCAATTTCCAAGCACTCATCATCAACAATAGATGCACCAGTGGTTATGCCTTGTGCCTTTAAAAATGTATATGCCATTGCCCCACCTATTATTATAGTATCTGCTCTTTCCAAAAATCTCTCCAAAATTTTAATTTTTGTGTTTATTTTTGCACCGCCCAAAACTGCCACAAATGGATGTTGAGGTTGTTGAATAGCTGTGGAAAGATTTTGAATTTCTTTTTCAACCAAAAGCCCAACCGCATTTGGAAGAATTCTTGCAAGCCCATAAGTAGTTGCATTTTTTCTGTGTGCCGTTCCGAAGGCATCATTGACAAAAATGTCACCCATAGACGCAATTTCTCTTGCAAAATCCATGTCGCATTCTTCCTCGCCCTTATAAAAACGAGTGTTTTCAAGAAGCAAAATATTGCCATCTCTTAAAAGAGAAATCCTTTCCTTAACCTCATCACCAATTACTTTATTGCAAAAACTTACATTGCGTTTTTTGAGTAATTTCATCAAAACCATAGCTACAGGCCATAGCGATTTATGAATTTCAAAACCTTTTGGTCTTCCAAGATGACTTAGAACAACAATTCTTGCCCCTTTATCACTCAAATATTTTATAGTTGGCAAGGCGTTTACAATGCGGGTAGCGTCCAAAATCTTTCCGTTTTCATCCATCGGAACATTAAAGTCCACCCTTAAAAGGACCACTTTTCCCTTTATTCCAACCAAATCTTTTACTGTTCTTTTCATAAAAACTCTCCTTTTTATTGATTTTTTATCAGATTTTCAATAATTTTTAATGAATTTTGTATTGAAGGGCTTGTTGCAACTTGCGCTCTTGCTTCGCTGCTTCCCTTTATTCCCGTCATATACCATAACAGGTGTTTTCTCATATATTTTATAAGCCAATCTTCTTCATAATGTGCTCTTAATATATCAATGTGCCTTTTTATCATTTTCATGACGTCTTTATCATAATCAATGCCTTTTATCAATGAAAACACATAAGGTCTGCCCAAACTTCCCCTTCCAATCATGACTCCGTCTACGCCCGTTTCCTTCATTTTTAAATATGATTCTCTGTCAACGACATCACCATTGCCAATTACTGGTATCTTTAACGCCGACTTCAATCGGGCAATCGCTTCGTAATCTGCATTTCCACTGTAACCTTGTTGAGCCGTTCTGGCATGCAATGTAACAAACTTTGCCCCCGCCTCCTCGCACATTCTTCCAAAATCCAAAGATATGTCAGTGTTTATTCCCAGTCGAAATTTTACCGAAATTGGTCTGTCCGTGTTTTTTACACATGATGAAATGATTTTGCTTGCAAGTGGAAGATTTCCCATTAACGCCGATCCTTCTCCGTTCTTTATAATTTTAGGTGCCGGACACCCCATGTTTATATCAATTATTTGATATGGTTTTAAGTATTCGCTTTTTAATGCCTCTGTCATTATTTCAGGTTCATGTCCAAATATTTGCCCTATTTTAATCTTTTCACTAGGCGAATATATCGTCATCAACGCCGTCTTTTGAGGATTATGGAGCATCGCCCGACATGAAAGCATCTCGCTATAGGTGGCATCGGCACCGAAGCTTGAGCAAACATCTCTAAATCCTATATCGGTTACGCCCGCCATGGGTGCTAAAATCAAACCTTCGCCAAAATCTATATTGTCTATTCTCATATTTATATTTTAACACCTTCTATAAAAATAATCAAACTATTTTAAATAAAAAAGTGAGTATTTTAAACCCACTTAATATGTTGTCCTAAGTTCACTTATTACAACATTTTCTTTATTTATTCCAAGTCTAATATCATATACCGAAAATTCAACAATTACATTATATAATTCATGGTCAGAAATGTATTTCATAACTTTTGACATGCCCGGAATCTCCCAAAGCTTATCATCTTCGATATCGGCATGAACGTTATATTTGGGTTTTTCGTAAATGTTTCTATGAGTTGCCTCAATATCATCACGAGCAGTCAAGTCCACACTTTGCGATGAAAAATCTTTGTGAACTATTATGTCACCGACAAGAATTAAATCCTCTTTAAATTCATTGTATGAAACACCTATTGTCACATCATTTTCAAAGTTTGGAAGTTTTTCTTTGATCTCTTCTAAATCATGAACAAAGAAAAATTCACCTTTTGCCTTATTGGCACTTCTCAAAATATATTCTTTTGCAGGATAAGTTTCCATAAAATTTTTTATCCCCTCAAAATCATCTACATCATAGCTATCAAGTGGAAAATAGTTGAGCTTTAACTCCTTCATTTTAACAATACTGTCCCTTTTATCCCTAATTGTTATCATTTTACACTCCTTTTTCAAATATTTTATCATAATTTCTATTATTTGCAAAACAAATTATTATATTTGATGAATATTAAAATATTATTTCCATACCCTACTTATATGAAAATTTTACCATTATTTTTAACATGCCTCACGCTTAACTCACCCGTTTGCGACTATAAAGTAGGCAATCTTATTGAAAGTGATAGATATGCAAATGTGAGCATTTGTAGCGAAGGAAAACTTTTCAAGGAAGACATCGAAATAAAAGTATACTACAAGGGAGAAGAAATAAGCGTAATACCACAAGTCAATATTGGTTACTCCCCAACAATTTTTGTCGCAAATTTTTTAAACAATGGTTTAGAGCAAGTTTTATATAGTGTGGACAGTGGCGGAAGTGGTGGACAAAGCTTTTATCAAATCTTCTCATTTGAAAACGGAGAAGGGAAAAGTATTTTTAACAGCATCGATTTTAATCCAAAAATTCAATATTCTTTCACTGACAACAATCTTATTGAAATAATCTATTCCAACAAAACACTTTATTTAGATGCTTCAAACTCCGATTGTCAAGCTGAAGATTGTTCATTATACCTAACAGATGTAAACTATATTTTGCCTTACTATAATATTTCCCTTGACAGATGTTATATTCAAATCATTCAACGGCTTTATGCGGGCTACTCGGCAAATACGCTTGGCTATATCACGTCACTCGTCGAAGTCAATGAAAATGATGTAAAAACAATAAATGTAGGTATTTTATCCGATTTTGAGCCAAATTAATGTCAATTACTTTACAAAATCTATCAAATATCATATAATCTCTTTATACGGAGGTTGCCATGAAATTTAAAAATAATCAAAAAGAAATTGATTTTTTACTTAGAATGGTCGAAGATGCCGAAAATATAATAAGCGAAGGGAAAATTAAAGTTAATGAAAAGGGAAGTGATGATTTAGTCACCAATCTTGATTTAGAAGTGGAAAAATACATAATTTCCAATATTAAAAAAGAATTCCCCGGCTTTGATATTGTAAGCGAAGAATTCAATTCCTCAAAATCTCTATCAAAAAACTGCTTTACTATCGACCCAATCGACGGAACTATTAATTTTGCAAATGGTATGGCAAATTGGGCAACCGAAATTGCTTGCATTAAAAATGGTGAAAGAGTCGCAAGTATTATCTATATGCCCCTCATTGACGAATATTATTTTGCAGTTAAGGGCGAAGGCGCTTTCCTAAATGAAGAAAAAATAAAAGTTAAACCTACTTCAATTAATATGTCCATTTATTCAATCAGTGGAAGCCATAATAAATATATTTTTGATATTTACAAAAAAATGAGCAATTATACCAAGCATTCAAGGTCACTCGGCTCAATCTCTGTCACACTTGCATATATCGCAAAAGGTGCGTTATCAGGTTGTATTTTGCTCTCTCCAACTATTTGGGATTTAGAACCTGGATATTTAATCTGTCAAGAAGCTGGCGCCGTCATTAAAAGGAACGATGAAAAAAATTATGTCGCCATAGGATTTAATGAGGAATATGCAAATTTACTATATAATGTCGCTGACGAATGTATTAAAGAAAAAATATAAAATTTTTGCAATTCTAAATAAAAATTTGCTTTATTATGAAAGAAAACTAATTAATGTTCTTTTATGCAAAACTAAATAAATTTCGCAAAATAATACCTTGCCAACCAAAAAAGTGAACCTTTCGGCTCACTTTTTTACCTTCCTATTTCCAATTCTGGGGCTCTTAATTCATCATCTTCTGTATCTCTAATCTTTGACCCTCTATATATATTATCTTGTTCCTTAATTCTGTTTTTCATTGTATGTTCCAATACATTCACGCTATATAAAGCGATGTCAATTCTTCCTTCTTTATTTGTTCTTACTTCAGCAATGTAATTTTCCATAACTCCATGTTTGTCCACTGGAGAAAGCATGAGTGACTCTTCCGCAACATCGGCACAGAGAAAATTGTTTTTATCAACCACTCGTTGTTTAACCCTTTGTAAAACCGCATCTACAGTATTTTCCGCTAAATCAATTTTTTCGCTTTGTATCATACCTCCATTTTGTGGATAATACAAAATTGCAACCTCTTGTTGGGCAACAGCAACGACAACCATGTTCCTTTTCATGTCTATATTTTTCATAACTATCTCCTTTCTATATGATAATTATACAATAATATTTTTCTTTTGTCAATATATATTATTTAATATTTTCTAATTACCCCGCATGCTATTTTTTGTCCCGAATCGCCAGAAGGTTGAGATTTAAAGTCGTCGACATCTTCATGAATAACAACAACCTTTCCTATTATCTCGTTTATATCAAGGCGTTGGGTGAAAAATATTTGCCATGCATCGCCATCATTTGAAAACAGTGGTGGCATATCGCCAGCATGCATAGGATGAGCAGAAGAGGAAGGATTATAATGTCCGCCAGTGTTTTGAAAATTGTCCCCACAATCTTCACCTTCATGAACATGAAAAGCAAAAATATTGGTTTTGGTTTTAGGCAGCCCCTCAATATCAGCCATTACAATTATACCTCGTGGCACACTATAAAATTCGACATTCCCACTGATTTTGCTCTTTTCATCACCCTTTATTATTGATACTTCATTT
>CANQBU010000024.1 GCA_947589615.1 uncultured Clostridia bacterium
GGTTGGGATGAGTGGACTCGAACCACCGACCCCCACCTTATCAGGGTGGTGCTCTAACCGACTGAGCTACATCCCATTATATATTTCTATGTTTTTCCGACTTCATCTGTCGCAATCTTCCGCCAATTTAGTCAGCCGATTTTCACATTTTACTCTTCTAGAGGAAATAATATTCCTCCAGAATTTCATGTGAACCAATCTAAAAGTCTTATAAAAGAAGAGGGAGAGTAACTTTTAGATTGCAATCTAATTATACGCATTTTCCCCTTACATGTCAATACTTTTTTAGATTTTTTTAAAAAAAATAAAATTCCCACTCTTTATCCTCCCCTATTTTTCAACTCAAAAGCTTATTTTTTAAAAAGATAATACAAATGTAAAAAAATACTTGACAAATGCGTAAAAATTACACATAATATTAAACGGAGAATAAAAATGAATGTAAACGATAAGCGTTACGACAATCAAGGCTTGCATGTTGTGCTTGCTCTTTTTACCGTCGATAACGGAAAATTCAAGGTGCTTTTAATTAAGAGGAAAAACAAGCCTTTTGAGGGCAAATGGATTTTAGTAGGCGGCTGTGCATACAATTATGAAAGAGGCGAAGAGGCTATGATGCGAGAACTGAACGAAAAGACCAAAATTGAAAATGTAGATTTTGAAATGTTTGACGTCTTTACAAATCCCAATCGCAGTCCTTTAAAAAGAATGATTGCAATTGCATACATTGGGGTAAGTGATGCAAGCATTATCAACAACTTTAGTCAGACCGAGAAAGCATCTAACGCCGAATGGTTTGAAATAGACAAAATTCCTGAACTTGGGTATGACCACGAAGAGATTCTTGCAAAAGCAATTGAGACATTAAAGGTAAAAATCTTCACATCAAACATCATGAAAAAGTTATATCCCGACACATTCACCCTGCCCCAACTTCAAAAAACCTATGAAAGCATTTTAAACACAAAGCTTGATAGGCGTAATTTTAGAAAAAAGCTTATAAATTCAAACATAATAGAGGAAACATCGCAGACATTCAAAGGCGAAGCTGTTCGCCCCGCAAAGTTATATCGATTTACAACAAATGATGTTAAATTCAACTTATATAAATAGTGCAAATTGCACTTTTATTTTTGAGATTAATAATGCGTAAAAAATACGCAAAGGAGGATTTATGAAAATTTGTTTTATCGCACCAAGTGGTTACGGCAAAAGCACGGCAATCAAAATTTTAAGCGAAAGATACCCAATAAAAAACATAAAAATTGGAGAGCCACTTTACACCTTGCAAGAAAAATTTTACAAATTCATTGGTAAAGAAATGAAGAGCGAGCAAGACGGCGAACTACTACAATTTTTAGGTGCAAAAATAAGGAAGGAAAATCCCACATTTTTACTGGAAGAGTTTTCCAAAAAGGTTAAGGAATGCGGCGAAGACTACATAATTACAAATGACGATTGCCGTCCACCGGACTATGAACATCTCAAAAATGAAGGATTTATCTTTGTTGAAATTGTGGGATTTAAGCATGACCGCAATGACCATACGCCTGTCGACAACAAAAATAGTCTTGAATGGCAAAATCCGATAATTTGCGATTTTAAAGTGGAAAATCTCAAAAAAATAGAGAATTTTCGCGAAAATTTGTTTAATTTAATGAAAAAATTGAAAATGGGAGAATGAAATAATGAAAATGAATTTTAATAGGGTCACCGGATTAAAATTTTTATGCGACAATTTTCCATATCTTTTTGATGGCGAGCGAATACAGTTTTATTTTGTTAATTCAAAGCAAGAATTAAATGATTTGAAAATAAAAGACAAAAATTTTGATACGCTTGTTTTGAAAAGAAGTGGCAATAACAACAATTGCTTTTTAAGTGACATAAAGTGCAAAGATAATAGGTTTTTTAAAAGTTTAGATGATCTCAAAAAAGGCGCTGAAGAGTTTGAAGACATCTTCATCTTTTGTGTAGAATGCCACAAGTTCAAAAAGGGAGAAGAATATTACAGCGACAAACTCGCCATTGCACAATTTACGACCGATAAATATTGCGAAGGCTGTGATAGAGTGAGTTTTATTCCCTCTAGGAAGCCCGGCGTTTCCACTCGCGACAATGAGCCATATCTTATGATTGAATATCCTTTCGACAGTGAAAACATATTTCATGCAAAAAAATTAAATGAAAATGCCATGTTTGAAAACGGTTTTGATAATTACACAATCTCCCTTCTTGCAGTCAAAATTGAAAGGGTCATAAATTCAATTAGAGAGTTTTTGCTTGAACAAAACATTTTTGACACTTTTCAACTGATTTTTAGAATTGACAGTTATCTCAACATTCTCCCAATCGATTTTCGAACAACAGATGCATGGGTAAAAATAAAGAAGTAAAGGTAGAAATATGATTTTAACAAGACTTGAAATAGTAAAGGAAGTTAAGAAGGGAAACATAAGCATTTCCCCCTTTAATGAAGACATGTTAAACCCTAACAGTGTGAATTATCGTCTTGATTATGACTTACTCGAATTTGATGAGATTTTAGATGCAAAGGAAAAATCAAACGCAAAATCAATCACACTTGACGAAAAGGGTTATACATTACAGCCCGGCAAACTTTATCTTGCAAATACTTATGAAAAAATCGGAAGCAAAAAGTATGTGACCCAACTTATTGGAAGAAGTTCGCTTGGCAGGCTTGGCTTATTCTTGCAAGTGACCGCCCCACTTGGACATGTCGGGACATATCACAATTGGACACTTGAGCTTAAAGTGGTCCAGCCCCTAAAAGTTTATCCCCTTATGAGAATAGGACAAGTGACTTTTTGGAAAATAAAGGGCAAGAAAAACAAAACTTATGCACAAGGCGAATACAAGCAATTTGAAAAGGCACAAATAAGTAAATTTTACAAGGAGTTAAAATGATATTATCAGGAAGCGAAATAACAAAGCAAGTAAAAAAAGGGGAAATTATAATCTCCCCCTTCGATGAAAAATGCGTAAACCCCAATAGTTACAATGTAGAACTCGGAAACTATCTTAAAATCTATGAAGACGAAGTGCTTGACAGCAAAAAGGAATTAAAGACAAAAACAATAGAAATTCCCGATGAAGGACTTGTGCTTCTGCCTAATAGGATATATCTTGGCTACACAAAGGAAATCATCGGCTCTGACCATTTTGTCCCAACCCTTACTGGAAGAAGTTCGACAGGAAGACTTGGGCTTTTTGTGCAGATAACCGCCGACCTTGTTGACATTGGATTTAAAGGAAATTTGACATTCCAACTCCACGCCGTTCAACCCCTTCGAATATATAAAGGTATGAAAATTGGACAAATAATGTTTTGGAAAGTAAAGGGGAAAATAAAACTTTATGAGGGCAAATATCAAAATAGCGTCGGCCCACAGGAAAGCAAAGTCTGGAAAGATTTTAAATAAATACATAAAAATTTGGCAAAAAACCTCAAAAATATCGCAAATTTTAAACAATAAAGTTTTAGATGATGAGATTGAAGCAAAATAATATTGTTATTAAAAAAAGCTGATTTGAGACAAACCTCATCTTCAGCTTTATTTTTTTGCTACAAAATATCAGCAAAATTTAATTATTTTTCGATTTCCTCTTCATTATCATCATTATTTTCATCTAAAAGTGCAAAATCTTTCAATTTTCTAATTTCTTTTTCGTCTTTAAAAGCAAATGCTGTATTCCCAATCGTCAATACTCTTGTCGCAATTCTAAATGGAGGCCATTTATATTGTATTTCATCAAAATCTTCCTTGCTTGTGCAAGTATAGTATGGAATATTCAATTTTTGGGCGCTTTTCTTCAAGCGAGCCAGCGGGCTTTCCTTCTTGGTTTTTAACATTCGCTCAATAAAATTCTTGCCATCATCCATACTATTGAATGCAACCATCACTCCTTCTCCTCTCATTACATCAATGCAGAATTGAGAAGCAAGTTTCTCCCAATCATCTAATTCCTTTTCAGAATTGCTAAAAATATATGGAATATTTAATTCTCTTGCAATTTTTACAGCCATTGGTGCGTTTTCAGGAGGTTTCTTGTCAGGTATCAACCTATGTTTAATTTCCCGAGCCCTTTGAAGCGCTTGCAAATAAGCGTCCTTATTTTCATAAGTATAAATATAGTAAAGACCATTTTTTACGACAGCTAAATATTTCCCTGCATCAATATTTTTTTTCGCCCAACTCAGTCCCTTCTTTATTTCATTTGGCGTAAAAGATTCCATCGATCTGTTAAGGCTACAAAGTATTTGTTTAAGATTATCATCGCCTAACTCATCTATAAAAACGATGTTTGAAGAATCTAAATTTTTCATCTCCTGCGTAAAATCTTTAAGATTGCTTTTAAACTCTTGAATTGTTGCACCATTTAAGTAATCACTTTCAACCACAATCCATTTCAATGGTTTTAAAAACTTGCGAAGATCATCTTCACCGTTCTTCATTATTTTATTAACGGTAAAACCATTTTCGTAGTCTAGTGAACAGCCAAGTTGTTCAATGGCATCATACACTTCAGGCATGTAATCTTCATCAGTTACAGCATTTTCTTTTATGTAAGATTTTTCATCAACAATATAGAAAGTGGAAGTTCCATCTCCCATATCCTCTTCGCCCAAAATTGCAATAAATTTTTTTGCATTTTTGTAATTATCCATATTTTTATCCTTTTTAATATTATATCATTATAAAAAGCACTTGTCATGATTAAACTATTTTGCGTTTTTATGTAATACAAACTTAAATTATAGCATTTTTGCGAAATTTTGCATTTTTTTTGCTATTTTTAAGCATTTTTAAGTGTTTTTTCTTTAATTTTCTTCTTTTAAATCAAAATATCGTCATTTCCACCGTTGTCAGGAACGAGCGGAAAAATCTCATTTAACAACGACTGCTCTATAGTTTTTATATCTCCAGTTGTTTGGAATGCGGCGACAGTTGGGCTTCCCCCGCCATTAAATGCTTTTGCGATTTGACCGACATCAACATTCCCTTTGCTTCTCAAACTTACATATACATTTTGAGGCTCTTTTTCAATAAGGATTGCACTGACTTCCGTTTTGTCTATATTAATTCCGTTATCCACAATGCCAAGCGTATCCTCAAATCCAGCACCAATTTTTGTAAAGACGGCGTTTGGAATTTTCATAGTTGTTATTTTATCACCCTTGTAAAATTTCAAAGATTGTAGGGCTTTGGACAATAATTTTGTCTTTGCAATCGAATTTGTCTTAAAATAATACTCTTTTATTTTGTCATAGTCAAACTTGTAAGTCATAAGCTCGCTAACCACTTTATGAGTTCTGTTTGTAAGTGAAAGCGATGTAAAACAATTTGTATCAGTTATTATCCCCTGAAAAATATTTCGAGCGATACTGTTTGTAAAAGTCAATTGATTTGCCTTTGCAATCAAAAACACAATTTCACAAGTGCTTGACGCCTTAGGTAAAACATAGTTAAGAGTGCCGAATTTTTCATTTGTAGCATGATGGTCAATGGTCGCAATAATTGGAATATTTTTCAAATAACTCTCATATCCCCCTAGTCTCGAAGTTGATGGACAATCGAGAACGACCGCCATATCATAACTGGAAAGAGGTTTTGGATTGACAACCTCATCTCTTATTATATGATTATAAAGTTCTCTGACTGGTCCCTCAATAAAGACATCAATATATTTAAAATCATAATTGTTTTTAATTAAATTCTTCAAAGCGAAGCAACTACATAATGCATCGGCATCTGGTTCAACGTGGGTGAAAAGCGCAATCTTTTTTGAATTTACTATTGCATCAATCAGTCTATTCATTATGTCCTCCTATACATATAATAATAACACTGGCTTACAAAAAAGTCAACTTAATCACCCTCTATGACTAACAATTTGATTTTTTTGCCCCCATCTTAATCTATATTTTACACATTGTCTTGCACATCCTCTTGTATGTGTAATATTGAGAGATATTATTTCGACTTATAGTATTGATTAAAAGTAGAAATTATGTTATAATAAAATACATAAAGAGGTAGTTTTATGGAAAATAATATCAAATCCTATCTTCCACAAATCTCAGAATACTTTGTAAAAGACTTCGGAAAAGAGTATGGGGAGGTAATAAGACAGAGAATAAATGACTCGGCCTTTCTTTTTGTGAGCACCTCCCTTGCCAACAAAAGAAAACTGTCAACGGCAATCGACAATCAACTCCTCCGCCTGACAAATCAATTTTGTAAAGAAGCCGGTAATGCTTTGGGAATAAGCTCTCCCTACAAAATCCTCACTCCTGAGGAATTATCAGAATTAAAATACTATGATGTTTTGATTAAATCTAGCAGTGAATTAAATGACGAAACATACATCGATTTTGTGAAATTTTTAGGAAAATTAGTCCAAAAAGACAAAATTTCACAAAAAAATTGCGAAAATTACATAAAAAACGATAAAAATAAAGAAATTATCAAAAATTGCATAAAAACAATTTGTCAGATTTACGATAAAAATTATGTCGACAAAATGCGAGACCTCACTCGTTTAAAAAGACAGTTATTGTCAAACGAAGAACCTAGCAAGACAACAGGAGCGGAAGATAGAACAATTGATGAAATCGATGCACTAGATATTGACGAGAATGAAAAGGATATCTTAAAAATTAAAATAGCAGAATATGTTTTAAATGATGAAACGGCGGGCTTTTCATTTTACACAAAGTCAACCTCGGGGAAAGACATGAGAGTATGCATACTTCCACCGCTAGAAGAATTGAATGATTCCATTTTATTCCATGAGATCTCCCATACGGTTAATGCTCACAATTACTCCGCAAAATCGGGATTCACCCTCATCATTGACGATGACAACAAAGAAAATCAAGATTTGGACGAGATAATTACCGATTATTTTGCATTAAAAGCCCAAAACTTGGCACAAAAAGAGGGCTTTAAAGTATGTAACAATGAAAATGAACTTTCGCTATATAGTTGTGCCTTTATGCTTTTCAGAAATTTTCTTGAAGGATATGCAAAAGATATTAAGTCTTGCAGAATGAGCGGCGACCCTTCCCTTTTAGACAAAACATTTGGAAAAGAAAACATCAAATCTTTATCTCAACTCGCTACACAATTTTTGGACTTGATTGACACCGAAAGACAGGGAGAAATTGTAAATGCCCTCGAAGAAAAATATGGATTTGACATAGATAAAATCGATTTTTCTCAAAAGCCAAAATCATATTATGAAAAACAATATTTAAAATTTGCAAAAACAATGCAAGAAACTCTTAACAACATCAAAGAATTTCAAAAAGATGCCGACAGCGAAAATTCATTATAAGTATATCATAAAGTTAAAAACAATTATAGTTAGGAAAATCTACAAAATAATTTACAGAAATTGATTAAAAAAGAACCTTTTAAAATGATTTTAAAGGTTCTTTTTTTATAATCCCACAAAATAATCGACAATTTTAAAGAATTTTGCAAAATTTATTGATTTTTTCACGATTTTTCATGAATTTTTGTTAAATTATGTTTTTATTAAAAGAAAATGTTTTCTTCCTTGTCGTCAGGGTGATTAATTTGGTCTTCTTCAGTTTCCCATGGATAAACAGGCGAATAACCATCAATATTTAATTTCTCACATTCTTCCAAAGGCAAGAAATATCCCGTAATTCTTCCAGCATACTCAAAAACCGTCTTATCTGTAAAATTTTTACTATTATAGTTTTTAAATAGGCAAACATATAAAATTTTTGCATTTGGATATGCCTTTAAAAGTTCATCAAGACATAGTTCTACGCTTTTGCCCGTTGAATGATTTCCTTCAACTATCAAAAAAATAGGCTCTTTTTTGGAAATATCAAAGGATTTTAACGGATTATATAATAATTCTATTGTTTCTTTGCCATTTTTATATGTAATATGCTTTGATTGAAATGGTAAAAACTTTACTATGTTCAACCTATTTGCAATGTAAACGGCAGGAACAGCCCCGCTTCTTAGCATTGGCACTACGTAATCAACTTTTAACTTGTTCTCAGTCAGAAAGTCGTTTAATTTCTCACTAATTTCATTTACAATTGTCACAAATTCGTCATGACTTAAATTTCTAAATCTTTCTTGCACATTTTCCTCCACATTATCTTGCATATATTCTGTTATTCTTTTTCTTCTTCATATTCTCTTTCAATATTGTTTTCTCTTTGAATTCTCGCAAGCTCATTCTTGCCATAAAGCTTTTCAATACGTTTTTCCCTGTCTCTTCCCTTCAACAAGTAGTCCTGTCTGTCTTGTGCATGTGCGTATCGATAAGCGTCAGGGTTAAGTTCATAACCTGAAATTCTGCATGCTTCTCTTCGCCCAACTTCTTCCACCTTTTTGTAAAGTCCATACAATTTGTTTGCCACTTTTGCGTTTTTACTATCGTCTTGTGGCAAAAGTGCATATTCTTTGTAGTAAGGCACATCTGCTTGCGTGCATAATGTGGAAAGAAGATAAATCATTTCGTCAACATCATCAAAGCATAATTTGCCTTCTTTTTGTTCTTTATCAAGCAGATTTACTCTCTTTTCAATCGAATCGATGATATTATACTTTGCCACAGGCTCAACTTCGTCAAGAAAGTAAAGTTCTTTGATCACATCACCTTCTTCTCTTATCTTTTTAAGTTCAGCATCAACATCAACTTTATCGGCAGAAAGATACTTATTAATCTCTTCACCCATCGAAAAAATCATTGAATTTGCAAACTCATATCTTCCGCTTTCAATGAAGTTTGTCAAAATATCCAACTTTTGCCCAGGTTTTAATAAATCAATTTTGTCGAAGGACATAGAAGTAATCGGCTCGTTTTTAAGCATTAAGTAGTAACCATCTCTAAAGCGAGTGTTTAATTCATAGGGCATAAACTTTGCACCATTAGCCTCTTCGACAAGGGCTGACGCCGACGATAATCCGTGCTTCAAAAATGCAAGTCTTACTTTGTTTAATTGTTCTAGACTATTCCAAAATTTAGATCCATTCACCTCTTTTCCATTTAAAAACAAAAATTTAAAGGCGTCTAAAAGTATTTTTTGTTTTACGAAAAAGTCAGAATAGGAAATCTCAGGGTCTGCAAAATATCTCATTTCCTTTAAACCAATAAGGTTTGCATTTTGCAGCAACTTACCAAACTCAACAAAATCTCTTTCAGACAAATTCTTCATACGTGCTTTGATTCTCTTATAAATTGGAGTATCTTGCTGTTGTTGTAATCGCTCTTCCTCTTCGCCCAGTTTCACCATTTGGTCAATCAGCACAGAGAAGATAGGATTTATACCTTCAACATTTTTAATATCTTCGGCAAATTTTCCAAAAATTTGCCTTTCCTTCAGTCTTGCGTCCTCTTCGACTGCTCTTTTGAAATACATTGCATATCGGCAGAGGTCTGCGGCAGCATTCTCATCTTGCAATTCTTCTTCACTAAGCAAGGAATTCATATCTTTTTCCAAGCCCTTAAAGAATTTGAGCATGGTTTTGATTTCGTTTTCATTATATGGGTCACTAATAAAATCTTCTGCAATCTCCTCCGCCCTTTCGCCAATCACTTTCTTATACACTTCTTGATTTACAATATCGTTATCTTTAGCCCGATAATGCTTTTGAGTGAGATATTTTTGCTTATTTAAAAGATAATAATATGTATATTTGTGCTGAAAACTATGCTCATATTCGTGGCCAACCGACTGGATAACACTTAAAAGTCTTTTAAATTTTTCGAGATTGTCTTGTCCACCTATAACATAGCCAAGATTTACATTAATTGATTTGGTTGGTGGGTCATAATAGGCGACCTCATCGGCATTGGACAACAATCCGCCATCACTCGTTCGCGAAAAATGCATTTCTACAAGTTCATCTTTCGTGCCTTGAATTATGGGTTTAACATAAAGTTCGGCATATTCCCTACAAAGATGCTCGGCAAATTTAATATAAACTTCATCATCGATGGGCTTATCTGTCACAAACTGTTTAATTTCTGAAACTAGATTTTTCAATCTTTGATTATCCATAACCACTCCTATAACCTATTATACCACATAAAAGCCAATTTGAAAAGAGGAAAAGTAAAAATCAAGGGATTAATTTATATAGATATTTTTTTGCCCGTTGAAAAGACAAAGAAAAAGACCTTTTTAGGCCTTTATAAAAATCAATGCAACCAAATAACATAATAGAAATGTCACCCCTGCCACACCTATGCCAATCAATATTTTAAGCCAAAAAGGTTTTGCCATTTTTATCACAAAAAGATTTAGGCAGGACATAAGGCCGCTTATCAAACCTCCAATTGCTCCACCCACGATTGGAACAATTTTACAAAGATAAATAAGGTTTCCCCAAACGCATATAAGAATCAATGGCAAACATGTCAAGATATACTCATACCATTTTAGCATAGGGAAAATTTCATAGCTTTGATTATCCACCTTTAAATTTGCCCCCATGAGAAAGTTTCCTTGAACTTCAACAATTTTCCCGTCGGCCAATTTATATGTGGTTTTGGAAGTTTTTTCAAGTGCTTTTCCATCAAGGCTCAGTTCCTTTTTGCCCGTCCAAAAGCCTTCATCATATATAAACTCACCGACAGATTCAACTTTTATCGTTTTTTTCAATGCTTCCTCCCTTTTTACAAATTTTTATGTAATTTTACTCCGCATTCTAGTGCAAGCGGAATTATCTTGTATTTATTGTCCATTGAAGTTTTATCGATCAAACTTCTTGGATCATAATCCTCGCCGCCTAAATTGTCCGCCCCATAGAAGATTTGAGCAAAGTTTACATTTCTAAATTTTGAAATTGCAATCATTGCCGAGCATTCCATATCGACTGTGATTGCCCCCATTTTTATTCTGGATTCAACCTTTGCTTTTGTTTCCCTATAAAGGGCATCAGTCGTCCATGTTTTGCCTTTGCTATATTTAATTTTATTCTCATGCATCACTTCTTCAATTAGCGCCACACACTTAGGGTCGATATAATTTTCATCTCCTTCGGGCATATAGTGATAACTTGTCCCCTCATCGCGGATTGCACTTGTAGGAATTATAATTCCATAGTCCTCAATCTCCTTGTCAAGACAGCCACAGCAGCCCACTAGGAGAAAATTTTTCGCCCCCATCTCAATTACATCTTCCATATGCATTCCGCAAGCGGGAGCACCTACTGGAGATTGATAAACTGCTAGTTTGCAGCCCTTGTAATCTATTTCATAGATAGGATATCTTTTTGTTTCGCCGTCAATTGCCCCAATTTCTTTTGGGAAATATTTTCTAACGAATTCCTCCATAACATTTCGCGAGAAGAAGGAAACTGCCGTAGAAGGAAAGTCCTTTATTTTTTTATTAAACATACTAGGATTTATAACCGCTTCTTTATTTTCATCAAATTCTTTTAATATCATTTCAACCTCAAAGATAATTATATCATTAAAGCATGATTATTGCAAATAAAATCTAAAATTATCTTGTCTGGCTGGCGGCATTATGGTATAATAACAATTGGAGAATTATATGAAAAATTTGCAAGATGTCGAAGAAAGCATAAGAAAAAAATTTCACAAGGAATTATTCACAAAGTTTTGCAAGGCGTTAAACGACTTTAATCTCATCGAGCCTGGCGACAAAATCGCAGTATGTATTTCTGGCGGCAAAGACAGTTTTTTAATGGCAAAACTTTTTCAAGAACTAAAAAGGCATAATAAATTTGATTTTGATTTAATCTTTCTGGTCATGGACCCTGGATACAATCAGGCAAATCGCTCCCTTATTGAAAGTAACGCCAAAGAATTAAACATTCCTTTGACAATTTTTTCTACAAATATTTTTGAAAATGTCGTGCATATAGATAAGTCACCTTGCTATATCTGTGCAAGAATGAGAAGAGGGCATTTATACAGCAAGGCCAAAGAACTTGGCTGCAACAAAATCGCACTCGGACATCATTTTGATGATGTAATAGAGACAATCCTAATGGGCATGCTTTTTAGTGGACAATTTCAAACAATGATGCCAAAAATAAAAAGTGCCAATTTTGAGGGAATGCAACTTATCCGTCCAATGTATTACATTCGTGAAAAAGACATAAAGCACTGGCGGGATTATAATGAAATCAAGTTTTTGCAGTGTGCTTGTCGATTTACAGAAGAAGCCAGCGATATGGAAAACAAATCAAAACGTTTGTATACAAAAAAGTTGATTGCTGAACTTGCAAAGGAAAATCCAATGATTGAAGGCAATATTTATAAAAGTTCAACAGGCGTCAATCTTTCCACAATAATATCATACAAAGATAAAAGTGGGAATTTGCATACTTTCGATGACGATTTTTAAAATGCCGAAAAAGACTTAAAAATGGAAGGATTTTATCCTTCCATTCAGAGTGTAAACAAATTTACAGACTGAATAAAAACAAGTGAGGCAAGGCTCGGAAAATGTCCCGAGGCAGGAATTTAGTAGTCCTAAATGACTGTTTCGGGGCGTTTTACAGTAAACACAGCAAGCAAAAATTGTCAATTTTTGCGGTCACGCAGTTTTTCTTCAGTCTAAAATGGAAGGATTTTTATCCTTCCATTATCATTTTATCC
>CANQBU010000025.1 GCA_947589615.1 uncultured Clostridia bacterium
GATTATGGGGAAAACTTGACGTTTCCCATAACCACGGGATTTTATTTTTGGTGCGAGAGACGGGACTTGAACCCGTAAAAAGTTTGCTTAAAACGCCGTCCCTGTGGAACTTTCGTTTTCTCGTGTTGCATTTTCGTGTTGCATATCGGCCAACAGACGTTGCGCGTCAGACGGAAGCAGGCCCTCAATATAGTTGTCCATTTCACGCTCACGCGCCAGACGCTCGGCGGTGAAAATGTGTTGATACCTGTCCTGTAAAACATGATTGCTGTGCCAACCGCCACGCTCCATTGATAGCTTATCCGGGAAACCGAGGAACAGCATAATCGAGGCGCTCATGTGACGCAGATCGTGAAAAGGCATAGGCGGAAGGCCAGCAGCCTTCAGGGACTTTTGAAAACCGCCATAGATCATATTGTATGTGTAGGGTACAATATAATCATCGGGGGAATGGCTTTCGACGTCACCGATGAGATATTTTATATAGGGCGGAATGAGGAGCCGCCGAGTGCTGTCATAGGTCTTTGTGGTGGATTTCAAAACATAGCCATCTTCTCCGCGAACAAGTGCGCTGTGAACGGTGAGAATGTTGCCGGAAATATCGCCGTAACGCAGCCCGCGAATTTCGGATATACGGAGAGTTTGCCACATGGCAAGCAGTACGGGAAGCTCCCACTTGGTATTGTGGACGGCCATTATTATTTTCTTGGGGTCGGGCAAGTCTTTGAACTTGCGCTCCTTGGCTGGAAGGGTAACGCTAAAACGTCGGTCGGGGTACACGGAATAAACGACGGCGGTTATAAATCCGTAAATATTATGCACGGTCTTTGACGACAGTTGGGCAGATTTTTCGTTTACAAATTCTTGTACAAGTTTTGCATCAACAGCTTCAATAGGCAGGTTTTCCCACGGAAGAAGATAATTGACATTTATACGTTTATAATTTAAGATAGTCGAAGGGGATAAGACGTTGGCCCTGCTCTCGATATATTGCCGTGCGGCATAGCCGAAGGTGTCGGCGCTGACCTCGCCCCTATGCTCGTCAGCATAGGCGGCGGCTTCGCGCTCAACCCGGCGTTTGTCCGGGCCAGTAAAGCGCTTGTACTTGCGCTTGCCGTCCTTGTCTTTACCGACGTAAATATTCACGCTCCAACTACCGCTGGGCAGTCTTTTAGCCGTTGCCATAAAATGTACACTCCTTTTAAATTTTTATTTGACTTTTGGGAGTGTACGTGATATAATCTACTTGTGGGGGTAGATTTGTACCACGGTACACTCCTATTCCGGCGACTCCGATGTTGGCGCATTGGAGTCGCTCTTTATTTTACAGAGAGATACTGTCCAACGGGACAAAGCCGCCATTGGCGTACTCCTCACGTCCGCGCCTCACAATCTCCTTTTCCTCTTCGGTCAGGTTAGTTTCAATGCGGATGGTATCGTCTTGTTTTAATTCAGTCTTTTTCATGTGACATCCTCATGCGGACGGTATCGTCCTGCCTTAATATCGTCGCACCATTTGAGTAAAGCTCGTCACACGACAAGTCTATATCATCGTTCCAACTAACGCCATAGCCGCCGACATCTACCTTGACCTGCTCAAACAGTCCTTTAACGGAATATAGTGTCTTGAATACGTCCCATCGGTCAAAAAGGGGTTTTACATTGTATTTCTTTTTCTCGCCGTTTGCAAAACCCACCAAAAGCCCATAGTCCGGCAGAGGGGTCACTTCGCGTACCTTGTGAAACATATTTACGCCTCCATTCGATATACGCTGTTAATATTTAATCCAGGGGTGGCAGTTCTGCGAATTTCTGTGTATTCCATATTTCCAACAGCTCTTCGGTATGCTTTGCCGCCCATTCCCTTACAAGAGCTTGCGCCTTTTGAGGCAGATCGCCCTCTATCATTTTCAGCGTTTTAATATCAAAAGCTCCTATATATTCACCATATACCGCGTGAAAATGTGGTGGATTATGCTCCGCCTGCTGAAAATACATTTTGATAACAAGTCCATAAAAACGTGATATTACAGGCATATTATTACACCTTCTTTCAATAAAAAATTTTTAAAAAATTTCACTCCCCCTACCGCACATCGTTCAAAAACGTGACGGCCCCACCTAATATATGAATATGATCGAGTTCCTTTTATTACTTAAATAAATCAAAAATACTTTTGGAGGTTTTATTATAGATTTTGTTATAGGCTGCTTTTTTCGGATTTTTTATCCAACCGGCGCCCTTCTTTCCGTATCCGGGGAGAAGGGATTTTTTTATTGATCGCTTGAGTTTTCCTGTGGTACGGGCCTTCAGGGATTTTTTCAGCGAAGGGGTACGGATACCAAATTTCATTTTATCACCGCCTTCCATTGTTTATCCGCCGCAAACGCCGCAGGCTGTTCGCCCCTGAGCCTTTGCCTGAGCCAAGGTCATTTGATGTTTGTTGCCTTTTAATGTCCGGCAATACTCGCTGTGATACCTGTTCCCACTGTCCCCTACCCAGACTATTGTGGTCTTTTCCAATTCGGCTGCCAGCCGCTTCTGTTCGGCGCGTTTTGCTATTTCTTCCTGTGTGGCATCAATGCTGGTGTTTAAATCCTCAATTTCGCCGTTGAGCTGAGCAATTTGTTCGTTGTAATCGGTCTTGTCGGTGTTGTACTTTTGTATCGCGGTTATAACGTCGGATTTTGCGCTTATCTCCTTGTTCAGCTCTTCCTTCTGGGCGGTCAGTGCCTCAATTTCCGATACGATGGAACTGTCGGCCTGTTTTATTTCCTCAACGATAGCCGCAGCCCTTTCATCGACTAATTTTTCCAATTTATTATCCTTGCCGCCCTGATATGCACAGCAGGGCAAAGAAATTACCAATATAACTAAAATGATTTTTACCCATATTTTCATTTTGTCAACACATCCTTAGTTAAGCGTACTCTTGAGCGCGTCCAGTTCCTGGGATTTTTGCTCCTTTTGGGCGGATAAATCTTCGACGGATTGGGATAATGCTTGTATCTCGGCATCATAATTTTCTCGATTTTCCTCAAATGCAGTGATGGTATCAATATTGCTCTGGAGCTGTTCCACTTCAATCTTCAGTTGTTCAAGCTCTGCCTGATGCGTGGCCTGTTCCTGTTGTGCGGCGGGAATATCGGGATAGCTTGCTATCTGCTCGGCCAGTTTTGCCGTTACCTCATCGTCGGAATATTTTTTCAACATACCTATGGGGTAGAGTATGGCGCATAAAGCTATATATGCGGCGACACAAATTCCAAAGAATTTTAAGTTCAATTTGGTGCCTGTCGCCGTATTTTCTTGTGCCTCAGCCGATGATGTTTCGGTTATCTTAAGTTCAGAAGGCTCTACCGTTATTATATTGCCCTGCATAGGCTCGGACTCTGACTGTTCCTGCACAGGTTTCGGCATTGGTTCGGGCGATACTTGGCGCAAATTATGCTCATAGTACGGCTTCGCTTGGTTTACAATTTCCCGGGGGTATTTTTCCATCATGGCCTGTCCTTCGGGGGTGACAGTGTAGTAATTATTCATTTGAAAATGTGACGTTATATCTTCGGCGCTGATAGAAGAAATAACTCTCTGTATCAAGACGTCTTTTTTTCCGGCAACAGATTGTCCGTGCTCCTGAAGAAAAGCTTTCAGCTCTGGGACAGTTATTCTTTTTAGAAAAACAGCCGCGTCAGCTTCTCCAAGATAACCAAGCGAAATAAGGCTATAGGCGTCATTTATATATGGCATTAAATAATTTGGTAGATGTATCTCTTTTTCACAAACCGGAGCCAAATAGTGAAGCATACGCAGTTGTCCGTACGAAAGCTCGGTCTCAAACGGATATGATGGCTTGGAATGTATAAGGTCTTTATTCGACATTTTGTCACTTCCTTTTATTCTCACACATCAATTTCAATTTTGACTACCAAGCCGAGTACCCGTATAGACGTCTTTTTCAGGTCATAAAACTGCGGCTCATGCTTTGGGTTATTTGATTGCGGCATAAGCGTCACCATATTTCCGTCCCGATAAAATTTTTTGACGGTAGCGTCGTTGTCACCCACCATGACGATTGCGATCTGTCCGTTTTCCACTTCAGGCTGGACGCGAACTATAAGAGTATCTCCGTCGAACATTCGAGCAGCGTCCATGCTGTCACCCTCAACTCGTAAAGCGAAATAATCCGCATCATCGTTACGGTCAATATAGGTATATCCCTCGATGTGTTCCTCGGCAAAAAGCGGCAGCCCCGCCGAGATGCGTCCGAGTATTGGAATCCGGCGTGAAGGTTTATAGGGAATAGCGTTACTGGGGAGAGATGAAGGTGACTCGGCAGCCTGTGTTTTGGAAAACATTTCGCCTTTTCCTTCAAATATCCAATCTTTTGAAATATTATATTTTTCGATGAAACTCATCATTCTTTCGATATATTGATCATCAGTATATCCATCCATGGCTTCAATTTTAGATAGTTTGCCGTGTGGAGACTCGGGAGCAGTGCACCAAAAATCTTCCTTTGATACACCGCAAATTTCTAACGCTTGATAGAAGCGATTTAACTGAGATTTACCATCAACTCCGTTTTGCCTGTCGCGTCTCTGCTGAAGCCTACGGGCAAAATATAAATCTCCATGGGCCTGTGTCAACAAATCATCATCTACATCATCAGGATAGTCCTCAGGGTCTTCAGACCACCCCATTATAATAGCGGGAGATAAATTAAGTGCTTTGGCAAGAGCCACTATTTTGTCTCTTTTCATATTAGCGATGTCTCCGCTTTCCCATCTTGAAACAGTGCCTTCACTTACGCCAACTTTCTTTGCTAAGTCAAGCATCGTAAGGCCTAATTCGAGTCTGCGGTTTTTTATAATGATGTTTATGTCATCCACTCAAAACACCTCTCTTGTAGTCTCATTATACAACCAATGTTGCAAAAATGCAAGTACTTTTTAAAAAAATTTTTAAAAACTTGCAAAAACGCATTGACAAACAAAAATCTTTGTGCTATACTAAGCTTGCGTAAACGCAAGAGGGAGGTGTAGCGTATATGTTTGACAAAGAAAAGTTTGAGGAATGTCTTAAAATTGCAGGCATCACAAAAAAAGCTTTGGCGGAAAAACTCAATATTAATGAGTCAACATTGTATCGTAAAATCAACGGCAATGGTGATTTTGACCGTTCGGAGATGAGTGTTATTGTTGAAGCATTAGGTATTGGCAACCCTATGGAAATTTTTTTTGCCGACAAACTTGCGTAAATGCAAGAAAAAGTGAGCGGTACATGAACCGAATATATCTCGGGCTCGGTTGGCGTCGGGCCCGGGGAACATCAATAAAAGAAGGAGGTGTAAATTATGCCAAGACCGTACAGACTGCCAGCGGAAAGAGCGGCAGCAAAGGCTGAAAAAGAGACAGCGGCCAAGCGGGAAAGATTTGTACAAAAGATAAGAATGTACATATATACGGCGGGGCTGGATAATGCCAAAGTGGCAAAGGCCATGGGAGTGACAAGGCAGACGCTGTATGATAGGATGAAGGATCCCGGAATGATGAGATTGAACGAGTTAGAAAGACTGTCCCGAGTAACGGGAGTGCCGCTGGCACGGTTTTTTGAGGAAGATAACGAAAAGGAGGCGATGGACAGTGTTATTTAGAACGTGTCCAGAGTGCGGGGCAAACCTTGACCCTGGCGAAGTTTGCGACTGCTGCGGCGATGAAACAAAAAACCGTGAAAAAGAGGCCCCCGATGTGGGACAGATTACATTTAACATGACAGAAAAATTAGAGGACTCCGCGGCTGGCAAGTGGCACGGAGTAGAACTCTGATCCAAAAAGGAGGAATACATTATGTTAAAAAAGCTGAGACAAAACCTTAACGATGAGGATCGGTGCCTGACGATTGGGGCCGCCATGACGGTTATTCTGTTGCTATGCATGGGGGTTATACCGGAAATGATTGCCCGGTGGCCTCTCACGGCGGCGCCAGTGGCGGCGTATGCGATAGTTATGTGCCGGGTATTGTATGGCGCAGTAAGAACGGACGGAGATGATGGCGATGGAGAAAAAATTTGAGTGCGTTTGTCGCTACTGCGGAAATACATTTTTAGCGGTGCGGCGGGGACTGGAGTGCTGCGATGAGTGCAGGCCGGAGGTGGAGCGGGAAAATCAGCGGCGGTACTACGTTAATCATCGGGATAAAATTATAGCCAAAGTTAAGGAAGGATACAGAAAAAGCCGCGTGGAGCGGCCGGAATATATCATCTGTATCGATTGCGGCAGACCGACGGAATACAGGCCAAACAGAAAACGGTGTGACGAGTGCAACAAGAAAAAGTCCGCCCAGCAGCGCGTTGAGGCGCGTAAAAAACAGGCGGCGCAGGCAAACGAGGCGAAAACCGCCAAAGTTCAGGAGCGGCCCGCCTGTAAAAAGGCGGAGGAAAAAAAGCCCCGCGCCCGTAAGAAGCAAGCGCCCCTGTCCCTGGCCGAGTGCCGAGAAAGAGACCTGGAACACGGCGTCAGCTACGGCGTGGGTGAAATGATGGGCCTACACAGGAGGTGAGGGCATGAAAAAGATCTGTATTACATACAAAATGCGGGCCGGTGACGAGGTGGCTAAGTCATGCGTGACGCTGCCCATGACGGAGGCCAGAGCGGAAAGCATACTGACGCTGGGCGAGGACAGCGCCTTCGTTTCGCCTCACGTTCAAGGCTCGGTGTATAGGGTGTTGGCAAACATGGCGATATGCCAAGGGTACGATTACGCGGGATTTTGCGGCGCGGAGTTGGTGTGAAAACACCGCTGTCGATGGCAGACGACAGCGGCGAGACGCGGGAAAAAATTAAGACTGTATTTATTATACCACCCAAAAAGGAAAATGTCAAGAGTTGAGTTTTATAATTCAAGAGGAACCGGAGGCGAAAGGCAATGGCTGAGTATTTGTTCAGGGGAAAGAGTACATCGGGTGAGTGGGTATATGGACATTATGTTGAATTTAATGACTTGGGTTTTTATACCTTAACTGAGGGAAATATTCAACACTATATAACCTACAATAGCGGCGAGCGGTTCCTCGTCCGTCACGATAGCGTCGGCTTGTGGAGCGGCTTAAGGGACAAGCTATGTGGGATGGTTTTCGAGGGGGACATTATCGAATACATGGGTTGTGATGGCCGTTATGTCGGCGTGGTACGGTTTGGCCGGCATAAGACAACAGACGGCCACGAATACATAGGATTTTACGTAGATTGGAGCAAAGGCCTGCACGCTGAATATTTCCGCAACGATCTGGCTTACTGGATTGAGAAAGCCGGAGCCGTTGTGATAGGCAATGAGACGGATAGCCCGGAGTTGTTGGAGGTAAAACACGATGGCTAAAAATTACATGAAGGAAGCGTATACCGCTGACATAAAAACCACAAGTATAAATCCGAGCGAGGGCGAGGTAATTGAGTTTGACGGAAAAACCGAAATTGACGCCTCCAGAGTGGAACAATACTCCCGTTACGAGATCAAGTGCGTCCACCGCCGATGGACGCCAAAAAAAGGCGAGAAATATAAAATACTCAAAACTCTGTTTGACGGGGATGTAGTTATTGCACGGATGAACACAGACAAACCGAAATACTGGCGGGCAAGAGTAGTGAGGTGAAAAGTAATGAGTAAAAACCACATGAAGGAAGTCGCCGCCATGCTGGGCGTGGAACTTGGCGAGGAGTTTGAAATATACGGCGACGATAATAAATACAGATTTAAGCAAGAGGGATTATTTTCTTCCATATCCGAAAACTGCACCCAAACTTTTGTGTTAGAGAGACTTCTTAATGGCACAGACCAAATCGTCCGCCGCCCGTGGAGGCCGAAGCGAGGCGAAAAATTTTGGTTTATTGACATCCAGCGCGACGAGAGTTATTTAGTTGACTGGTGTACATACGGTGGTGGTTCCTTTGATATACACTATATCTTAATGGGCAACTGTTTCCCCTCTCGGGAAGCCGCCAAAGCCGCCGCGCCGGAGGTTTTGAAGTTTTACGAAGATGTGAGGAGTATGATGGAAGAATGAAAAAATACTGTGCAAGTGTAGGCATCAACATTGATTATTATATAGGCCTTTACGACGATGATTACATATATGCCGAAAGCGATGAAAAGGCCGAGGAAATTGCAAAGATGCGGGCAATGGAGGATGTTGACGTCATCAACGCGACGTTCGACGAGGATGACGTGACCGTTTACTATGTGGATGAAGTTGAAGAGGAGGAAGCCGAATGACCAAGCAAGAAGCAATCGCTGCCCACCGTAAAATGTGGCGGTGGATAGCGGACGAGACTGAACGCAGAGAATGCGTGGTAATAAAAACCGACTACCTCGACGCTATGGGCATCCCCGAGAAAGACGTGCCGCACGCAGGCTGCTATTGTTGCGATTACGGCCTCCGCTCCGGCGGGGTAGGGAATTGCTGTGCTTCGTGCCCAATAAAGTGGCCGGGTGGGTGTTGTGTCGGTGATGGTTTATATGGTCAATGGGCAAATACTTACGAACATAACAACTGGATTGCAGCTGCCGAAATCGCCCGACGGATAGCGGAGTTGCCGGAAAGGGAGGATGTACGATGAAAATATTGGCAGAGGACGACCGTTGCATAATTGAAGGCGACGGGGAAGATGTAATAATGGGAGCAAGCTTCATTCTTAATGAAGTGCTTTCAAAAGGAAAATCAGAACAAAGCAATGCTGAAGTTTTGGCGCTAATATGTGGCGGAGCCGTGAATTGTGGAGAGAACGTAAAATTTGATTGGCACACATTTTTTAAAGAATTATGTAGACATAGAAAAAGAGGACGAATAAACAATGAAAAATACAAAAATTGAGTGGTGTGACAGCACGTGGAACCCGGTTACAGGATGCTATCACGGTTGCGAATACTGCTACGCACGGAAAATAGTAAAGCGCTTTGGAGGTAACGACAAATTAAGCACGTTTAGAGCATTTCAATGTAATTGGCGCAGGGCAGATGGCAACAAGGGCTTGTTTTACGATGAGGCGTCAAGAGAAAAGCCGATGTTGTTTGTTATAGACAAGCCGTTATTTCTCCCGTCAAGACTTGATAAACAAAAGACGAAAAAATACGGACGACAGATATTTGAGAACAAAAAAGCCCCATACCCATTCGACTTTAATCCGACATTCCACCGTTACAGGCTTGACGAGCCGAGCAGATGGACGAAGCCGCGAACTATATTTGTTTGCAGCATGGCCGACCTTTTCGGTAGCTGGGTGCCTGATAGCTGGATTGAGGAGGTATTCGCCGCCTGCGAAAAAGCGCCTCAGCACAGATACTTGTTCCTCACGAAAAACCCACAAAGGTATAGAGAGTTAGAGCGGGCTTTAAAACTGCCAAAAAGGGATAATATGTGGTATGGCTCAACGCTCGACAACATGAACGCCCAAAGATACCCCGGCAGGCCGTTGTATAACACATTTGTCAGCATAGAACCACTTTTAGAGTACATGGACGTAGGGCTGGGGAGCTTCGGCGCAGACAAGTGGGCAATTATCGGAGCAGAGACGGGGAACCGGGAAGGCAAAGTAACCCCAAAGAAAGAATGGGTAGACAAGATTTGTGAGGCCGCAGACCTTACGCATATGGCAGTGTTCATGAAAGACAGCCTTATCCCCATTGTTGGCGAGGGAAATATGCGCCGGGAATTTCCGTGGGGAAGGATGTGTTTGAATGAATGAACAATTAAAGCCCTGCCCGTTCTGTGGCAGTAAGGTTAGCAGGAGGGGATTTTTTGGCCTGACAGAATTTGAGTGCCCGAAATGCGGGGCATTAGTATCATTTGTGCGACGCGAAGAATTAAAGAGCGCAACAGAGGCGTGGAACAGGAGGGCTGACAATGCCAAAAGTACACAAAATTAAACTGTTAGAAAATTTTGCCCGTGATGTTTTAGAAGGAAGTAAATCGTTTGAAATCCGAGAAAACGATAGGGGGTATCAAACAGGAGATTTCGTTGTTTTCAATGTTTGCGATGAGCACGGAGTACCTATGCCGCGTCATATCCTCAATGATAAAATTTATAAAATCACTTATATCCTCAGTGGTTGGGGACTTAAATACGGCTATGTGGCTTTTGGAATTAAGGAGACAGACAATGAATGACATAACACCCGCCCACGAGCTGATGGGTAAAGTGGTAGTGGTGACAGGCATGACGAGTTTTCCGACGTCGTGCTATACCTGCCCATATTTCCGGGAGATCGGCGTATGCTGTTCGGCAACGGGTGAACTTGTATTTTTCAAAGATATAAGTTACCTTGAGGAACGTCAAGATTTTTGCCCGCTCCGGATAGTGGGGAGGTAGAACTATGACGCTTGGCAGTTTATTTGACGGCATAGGGGGGTTCCCTCTGGCGATTCCCTGTGCGGAAAGAGTAATCGGGGCAGTTGCGGACTACATTGATCGGCACAATATGCTGTAAGGCAAGGAGGGCGGAGAAAAATGAAATGGATAGAATATATATTCCCGGTGGTAATAATCGTTTTACAGTTATGGGCGGGAATCGTGTATTTAATTGCAAGGGACTTTCGGCGCGGGGCGTATTGGCTGGCCGCGGCGGTGGTGAACCTTGCGGCGACGATGTGAGAGGAGGCAGAATATGTTCGAGAATAACAGCGGCCTTTTGCGGATAGCAAACGAAGCCGACCGGGCGACGGTGGCGACGATATTGTTTAAAAATGGATATGCGGTCACGCCCAGGAGGATAAAGACCGGCAGCAGGAAGGCCGAGATGTATGTTGAATACAGCAGGCCGGGCAAGATAATGGAGGTAGACAGAGATGAATGACGATCACGATTCGTTCCCAGATATGGATAACGAGGATAATGAGGGTAATTATGATTTTCGAGTCTGTGAAGGGCGAGCCTTTAGCGACCCGGACGGGCAGGACACAACCAACCGCGACCGGTTCCACATCGACAGCGACGCAAAAGCTGACTGGGCAGTGCGGAAAATCGGCGAGGAAAAAGCCGAGTTTGAACGGCTAAAAGAGCTGGCGGAGCTGAATATAAGCCGCCTGAAGGGAAAGCTGGAAAGAGAAAAAGAGCGGTTCGAGCGAAACACCGCCTATCTTACCGGCCTACTGGAGGAGTATTTTGACACTGTACCGGAAAACCAACTGAAAAAGTCCCCGACACAGGAGAGTTACAAACTGCTCTACGGCAAGCTGATAAGAAAACACCCCGGCCCGGAAATCGACTACAAAGAGGACGAGCTGGTGAAATTCCTCAAAGCCACGGCCCCGGATTACATAAAAACCGAAGAAAAACCCATGTGGGGCGAATACAAAAAGACCCTGAAATTTACCGCCGCCGGAGCGATCACGAAGGACGGGGAGATCGTCCCCTGCATTACGGTAACGCCCGGCATGGCGAAATTCGAGGTCAAACCGGACAAGATTAGTTAGAAAGGAAGTGCAACCTATGAATATCACTAAGGGAAAGATCCCCGGAGCGGTGAAGTGTGTGCTTTACGGCGTGGAGGGCATCGGCAAGAGTACCTTCGCGTCTCAGGCCCCCGATCCACTGTTCATCGACACCGAGGGCAGCACCAAAATGCTGGACGTGAGACGCTTCGACCGGCCCGTAAACTGGGATATGCTTTTAGCCCAGGTCACATACGTCATTGAAAATCCCAACGTTTGCAAAACGCTGGTGATAGACACTCTTGACTGGGCGGAAAAGCTGGCCCTCCGTGCCGTGCTGGACAAGTTCCAGAAAAAGGGCATTGAGGAATTTGGCTACGGTAAGGGCTATGTTTATCTGAATGAGGAGTTCAGCCGGCTGCCCAAGCTGCTGTCGGCGGTAGTCGAGCGAGGCGTTAACGTTTTGCTGACGGCCCACGCCGCCCTGCGTAAGTTTGAGCAGCCCGACGAGCAGGGAGCATATGACCGCTGGGAAATGAAGCTGCTGAAGCAAAACGCCCCCATGATAAAAGAATGGGCCGATCTGGTGCTGTTCGCCAACTACAAGACCTATGTCGTAGGCGGCGACGACAAGTCCAAGGGGAAGGCCAAGGGCGGCAAGCGGGTGATGTACACCACGCACAATCCCTGTTGGGACGCCAAAAACCGCCACGATCTGGCGGAGGAGCTGCCGCTGGACTTCGGAGCGGTGGCGGCGGTATTCGCAAACGGCCAGACGGCGGCGCCGCCTAAGCCGGAACCAAAGCCGGAGTTCGTCTCCGAGGAGAATATCATCCTCGACGGTAAACCCATATCCGAGCCGACGCCCGAGCCTGCGCCCCATAAAAACGACGAGC